>JAHZJA010001009.1 GCA_022601155.1 Deltaproteobacteria bacterium
CAACTGTGTGTACCTGTTGGATGAGGAGCCCGCGACCGAGGGTGACTGGTACACCGTAGGCGACCCACCGACGCCGGGCTGCAACTAGCTGCGGCCGATCGACCTCGCCGCAGTCCATGTGCACGGGACCGCGGCCGACAGCGTTGCGGTCGGTGCCGGCCCCTCGCGCACCCGTCTGTGGACTGCGGCATGCCTGTGCCGCGGACGATCCACTGGGCTCACCGAACCTGGGACGATGGTCTCCGGTGGGTGAGCACCCGGTCGATCACTGCGGGTAGGGCTCGTACGCGTCGTAGGGGTCGGCCGCGAGATCCGACGTGACCAGCAGCGCAGAGATCCCGGCCGCGACTGGACCCGAGCCTTCCTCGCGGTTGCGCAGGCTGATCGCATAGGTCCCCGGCGCCGGGAACTCGACGACGATCGGGGTGACGTCGCACGGCTCACCCTCGAGCCGCTGCAGCGCCTGCCACGACAGCGAGTACTCCTCGTCGACCGTCTGGCAGCCGTACCGCCACACGAACTCCTGGGCCCCACCCACGCCGATATGAAACGAGTCGGCGCCACCGAGGTCGGCCGGATACACGTCCCACAGCAAGCCATAGATCCCGTAGTCACCCGCGCAGGGGATCTCGACCTCGAAGGTGATCTGACCCGCCTCCGCGATCTCGGACTTGGCGACCGATGGCTGGCCTTCGGCCGCCGAGGCAACGTCGAGCTGCATGGGGGGCTCGACCGCAGCATCGGCGGCCCACATCAACTCGAAGACCTCGCCATTGCACTCGGCCCCCGCCGTGTCGTTGTCGGGTGCTCCGTCGCTTCCCGCGCCATCGTCATCGGAGCCGCTGGGACCTCCGGAGCCACCGGGGCCGGTATCATTGGCACCAGCATCCGCCCCGTCGACTCCTTCGGACTCGCCTCCGTCGCCGACGTTCGCACCGCTCCCCGTGCCCATACCCGCCGCGTTGGGCGTGCAGCCCAGCGTCGAGGCGACAGCGAGCAGGAGCCATCGGGATTGAGCAGGTGTCATCGGCGGCGGAAGCTAGCACCAGGTGGTCCGGAGTAAAGAAGGTTCGCACCTGTACGATTGTGAGAGTTGGTGCAGGGCAATGTGCGACCTCGCGCAAGGCTGGAACCGATCGAGAATCCCAAGAAGAACAGCGTCTTGGGTTGTTCCGACGATCCACCGGAGCACCGTGACCATGGCTGACAACCAACCCCCCGACCGGTCTCAGCCCGGCTGCGCGGCCGTCTCAGCCCGCGCAGGGTTCGCGGACGGAGCTCCACGGACGGGCGCCCTGGCCCGTTTCCCGTAGACTCTGGTCCATGCGCTTGGATTCGATGAATGCCGGCCGACTGGCCTTTGCGGCCATGCTCGTATGTGCGTGCTCCGACGACGCCCCTGGTGGCGGAGGAGGAGGATCGGGCAGCAGCTCGGGCACTGCCAACGCCAGCAGCTCTGGCACCACGATGGAGGACAGCGCCGAGGCCACGACCGTCATTGCCGAAGGCACGGGCAGCGGAAGCTCGGAGACCACCGCGGAGCCCCCCACCGAGGTTCGCCTCGAGGGCATCACCAACGACTTCTTCGCGATGGGTCCCATCGCCGACGCCAACATCTCCGTGCTCGACATGGACAGCCTGCAGACGGTGAGCGATGCCGACGGGATGTGGGCGCTCGACGGCGTGCCGGTCGACTATTTCGATCGCTTCATCATCGAAGACACCGACTTCTACTGGGGCGCCGTCGTTCCGTTCCAGACGGCCTTCGAGGACATGGAAGAGGTCGAGCTGTCGCAGGTCTCGCTGGATGTCATCGACCTCCAGATCGCGGCCCTCCAGGCGCAAGACAAGACCGTCATGGTCGAGGAGGACACCGCCGTGTTCTTGGTGGCGTTGCTGCAGAACACGGCGACCGGAGCCACGGTCGAGGTCAATCCCCCGCAGCCGGCCAACAGCTTCTACGCCCCCGATGCCTCGGGCTCTCCTATCTTGGGTACCGCGCAGATCGAGTGGGCCATCTACCCCGTGGCGGTGTTCTTCAACCTCGAGCCCGGGCCCGAGGGTACCTACGACATCGAGGTCACCCACCCCGAGCGCGAGTGCACGGTGGAAGACCCGCAGCCCCCCACGTTCGGGCGGCACATCAACCTGATTCGCGTCGACTGCCCGCCGCCGAAGTAGCCGATTGCGAGCGAGCCTCACCGTCGGGGGTCCGCGCCGCGCTCGTGGTCTCCCCCACTCACAACTCGGGTGCGCCTGCGACAGTGTGGTGAACAACCACGACCGCAGGGGTGCCCCATGTGCTTGGGGACCACCTGCGTGCGCGTCAACCCTCCTCGCGCGTGGTGAACCCCAAACAACACCCATACGCGTAGGTGATGGCCGAGCCCTCGGACGACCGGATCCCGCTCCGCCGCACCACCGTGCGGCAGATGGACGCCGCATCGCTAGATGCACGTCGCTGGGGTGAGCCCGAACTGCAGGTCGATCTCCGCCGAAGCACACGCACCACCGCTGCAGTCGGCATCGTTGACGCACTCGCTACACACACCCAGCTGCAACAGACCCATCAGGTCGGCAGGTGCACAGGCGCCCGATTGGCATTCGGCCGCTCCGGTCGCGTCGAGGTCGCAGCCATCACCCAGGCCGCCCGCTCCGGGCGCGATGCAGGTGCGTACGCCGCTGAGCCCGGGTACGTCGTAGTCGGGGCTGCACAACATGCCGGGTGCGCAGTCGGCATCCACCGCGCACTCGCTGCACGTGCTCGCCGTGAGTACTCCGGGAATGCTGATGATCGACTCGCACGTCAGGCCCGGATCGCAGGCGACATCGGTCTCGCAGCCACCGCCCAGCTCGCCCATGTTGCACACCGAGCCCGTCCCCATGATGGGGTTGGCGATCGTACAGCCCCCGTCCGGACAGTCGAGGTCGTCGCTGCACTCGCCGCACACTCCTCCCAACACGGCGATCACGTAGCAGCTGCCCGAGGCACACTCGTTGTCGGCGTTGCACGGCGAACCGTCGGGAGCTCCGACGTTGGGCACGTCGGGCATGGCGGCCACATCGAGCAGCGGGCCGCTGTCGGTGGTGGGGTCGCCGCTGCTCGGGTCGCCAGTCGTCGGACCCATCGTGGTACCAGAGGTCGTGGTGCCAGAGGTCGTGGTGCCAGAGGTCGTGGTGCCAGCGGTCGTCGGGCCCATGGTCGTCCCGCTGTCGGTCGCTGGCGGTAGGCCCGTCGTCGTGCCGCCACCCGAGCCGCTGCTCGCCGACATCCCTGCCGTGGTATCGACCGCCCCGGGTCCCGTGGACGCCGCGGGTGGGGAATTCCCCGTTGAGCTCTCACTGCTGCCTGCAGAGGAAGCCGGCACCGGGTCAGAACCACAACCCATGACCAGCACGCCCGCAGCCACCAAGAAAATCCTAGAAGTCATGCTTGAATACTAACATTTCTAAACTTACATTTCGCCGATCCCTTGTCAGAGGGCCGCGGTGCCTTCCTTCAGGGCGTATCTCACCGCACCCGCGCGATTGCGCGGAAACTTGCGTCACGGGGTGTCTGCGACCGACTATCTGCCCGCCGCCATGGACCGGAGCGACCCCGATGCGCCACTGGACGACGATCGTGACCCCTCTTCGGAGGAGCACGACGAGGCCACGCCCCAGCCCGACATCGCCAAGGACGCGAACGCCGCGATTGGTGGTGACGCCGCGTCCACCGACAGCGACGACGACTTCGAGTCTTCCGACGATGACGCGTCCGACGATGACGAGTCCGACGATGACGACGGCGACGAGTCTGTCTCCGCGTCCGACGACGACGACGACGACGAATACGACGACGACGACGCGGAGTACGAGGACGACGCCGAAGACACGTTGGCCGCCGAAGCGGAGACCCAAGCCCCCAAGCGATCGCTGGGGCCAACCCTCATCGCACTCGGCGGTGGAGTATGGGCCATCGCCGCGGCGCTCCGCTGCGGTGCCCCCGAGCCCGGCCCTGCGCTGAGCGTCTCACCCGATGCAGCCCAAGCCGTCGCCGACGAACCAGAACCTGCGCAGGCACAGCCCCGCCCTGCGCCCGCCGACGAGCCATCACCCGCCGACGAGCCGACTCCCGCCGCCGACGCCGTCGATGCGGACGCCGATGCCGATCGCCCCGAGCCCGATGAGGCTGAAGACGACGACGATGCCCCCATCGCGCCCATTCCCGAGGACTGGGCCGTCGAGCTGAGCCCGCCCAAGACGGTGCACTACACGGTCCGGCACGGCGGCTCGATCAAGAACGTCGCCAACCTGTTCAAGATCTATCACCACGAGATCACGGCGCTCAATCCGGGGTTTGCCCTCGAAAAGGAGCTGCCGCCCGACTCTCGCGTGGTCGTCTACGTTCGAGAAGAAGGGACCCCCAGCGAGTCGGTGGGGATCCCCAGCTCGGGCTCGCTCGAAGGCGCGGTCCCGATGCTCGAGGGCCCCGGCCGCCACCTCAAGGCAATCCCGTGGAAGTCGTGGGGCACCGAGCACACCGTCACGCTGCTCGACCAGGTGCTCCGGCGCTGGGCCGAGCGCGGCAAGGGAGTGCAGCCCGTGCTGGTGGGCAACATGGCCGCCCGCAAGGGGGGCAAGCTACCGCCACACAGCACCCATCAGTCGGGGCGCGACGTCGACCTGGGCTACATTCAAAAGCTGCCCAAGGGCGATGAGCTCAACTGGCGGACGATGACCAAGCAAAACCTCGACGCCGAGGAGACTTGGGCCCTGATCCGCCTGCTGCACTCGACCGGCGAGGTGGAGATGATCTTCATCGACACCTCGATCCAACGACTGCTGTACGACCACGCCATCGCCAACGGCACCATTCCCAAGGCCCAGCTGTCGCGCTGGCTCGAGTACCCCCGCTCCCCTCCGCGCCGTGGTGCGCTGGTGCAGCACGTGGCCGGCCATGTCGACCACCTCCACGTGCGCTTCCGTTGCCAGCCGCACGAGTCGCGCTGCAAGTCGCGTAAGCGGTAGGCGGAGGCGGCCTCGCCCGCCTCGACACCGCCACGACGGCCCCCGGCACACAAGGGCAGGCGCGGACCGTCCGGTCATGGCGGGCCCGGCAAGTCCAGTGCACGCCCTGGCAACTGCACCCCACGATCGGGGCCGCCGCGGCGGCACCTGGCAGGTCGAGCCGACGACCGACAACCCGAGTTGACGACCGCGGCTGTCCACGCGGATCAAAACCGCCGGTCGAGCCGACGACCGACAACTCGAGCTACCCCCTGCCAACTCGATCCGTCGGTCGGCGGAACGAAAGCGCCCGAAGCCTCGCGGCACGTCCTCGAACCCCGACCGGGCCGAGTTGACGACGGCCATCGGCCGGCAATCGCCAACGTCCTGAAATCGAACGATTCCTGGCCTGGCGTCCGACTTGCGTAACAGACACGCACGATGGCCCGCCGAACCGCCCCCCGCAAAGAGAGTCTGCAGCTGCTGTCCAACCGCACCGACGCCCGCCGCTCGGGTGCCGATGCGTCGCTCCCCGCCGAGCCGATCGACTTGCCCGAGGCCGCGCGCGGCAAGAAGGTGCTGTATGTCGTGGGCGCGCCGCTCGATCTGGTCACGCACCACGACGAGCGCTTCGGCCCCGGCCGCGACGAGGACCACCAGATCTCGTCGCTCGCCGACATGTACCAGATGTGCCATCGGCACGAGATGACGATGCACGTGATCTCATCGCACCCCGAGCGAACGCTCGTGCGGCGTGGTCCACTGACGCTCGAGCACTACCCCCGCCCGGCGGCGCGCGGACTGGCCTACTACCGCCAAGACATCGCGTTTGGTCGCCACCTGCTCCAGCGCGCGCGCGAGCTGGGAGCCGAGGTCGCGCTGGTCGAGTCGGGCACCGTGGACTTCTCGATCATGTCGATGCTCAAGCTCGCGGGGGTCACCGTGATCCCCATCATCCACCACGCCCTGTGGGCCACCGGTCACCCGCCCCGTCGTCTGGCCCGCCGCGTGCGTCGCTGGGCCAACCGCCAGTTCTTCCGTCACGTGGCCGATGCGGTCATCTCC
>JAHZJA010001010.1 GCA_022601155.1 Deltaproteobacteria bacterium
GACTTCACGCCCCGAGAGTCGAGGCGATGGCGGGGTGTCGAAACCCGGCCCCGTCAACTCTCGCCCCCACGCATGTCCGCTCCCCGCGTCCACATCGACCGCCTCGGGGTCGCGGGCACCGACCACCCGATCATCCCCCGCGCATTCGTGCGGGTAGTGCAAGGAGAGACCGATATGACCACGCCACACCTTCCGGGACGCCTTGGCGATCCCAAGATGAACCTGTCCACCGATCCTCGGGCCGATCCTCGCATGATCGCTGCCATGGCCCAGTTCCAAATCGATCAACCACCGCCGTCCCCACCGGTCGATATATCCTCGCCGATGGAGGCCATCAACGAGGTACTCACCGCCATGGAGGCGGGCTACCGCGCGATATTCGACGCGTTGGTCGGAGGGCTGCCGCCGGTCGAGGGGGTGACGTCGCGTACCGAGATCGTCAACGGCGTCGACGGAAACGACATCCGCCTCTACATTCACGAGCCCGCCAAGCGGTCGGGCCCGGTCCCCGCGGTCGTGCACGCCCATGGTGGCGGCATGATGCTCGGTGCTGCGGCCGACCTCAACTACACTCGCTGGCGGGACGAGTTGGCGGCCGAGGGCCTGGTCGTGGTCGGTGTGGAGTTCCGCAACGGCAGCGGCGAGCTCGGTCCTCATCCGTTCCCGGCCGGACTGAACGACTGCGCCACCGGAACCCAGTGGGTCATTGCCAACAAGGACGCACTCGAGATCTCGTCGGTCATCACCTCCGGTGAGTCGGGTGGCGCGAACCTGTCGATCGCGACCACGTTGAAGGCCAAGCAGGATGGCTGGCTCGACGGGATCGAAGGCGTCTATGCTCAATGCCCCTATATTTCGGGGACCTACGCCGCCCCTCCGCCGGAGCTGACGTCGCTGTACGAAAACGACGGCTACTTGCTGTCCAACGAGATGTTGGCCCCGATGGTGCGAGGGTACGACCCGAGACTCGAGCACACGACCAACCCTTTGGCCTGGCCCTACTTCGCCGAGCCGACCGATCTGGAGGGCCTGCCGCCGCATGTGATCTCGGTCAACGAGCTCGATCCTCTGCGCGACGAGGGCCTCGCCTACTACCGCAAGCTGATGGCCGCGGGGGTCACCGTCAGCAGCCGGACCGTCAACGGCACGTGCCATGCCGGCGACTGCATCTTCGCCAGAGCCATTCCCGAGGTCTACTTCGGCACCGTGCGAGACATCGCCAGTTTCGCCTGGTCGTTGTGATCTCCGTTGGTCACCGACCTCCAAGGCCCACGACACCTGCACTCCACGCGTGGTGCATCACCGCGCGCGGATCTTGGAGGCCGTGCTGTCCCTGCTCGATGACCCAAGCCCAAGTCCAAGGAGCTGGGGAGGGCGCCCGTGACAGAGGCGTTGGGAGCAATCGATGGGGCCACGGAGAAGCACTGGTTGTGCGTGGCTCCACAGGCGTGCACTCGCGAGCCATTCACGGGAGGCGAGACACACCGCGAAGGCCCTCCGACGGCCCGCCAAGAGTTCGGGTTCGCCGGGCGAGACTCACCGAACTTCGGGCCCCGGCCGCCTTGTGTTTCGCTGTAGCTTCTGTCCTCCAGACATGGTCGAGATGTTCGAGCTCCGCCTCGACGTCGACCACGCTCGCCGGTCACGGCCGTGCGAGGTGCTGCTGGACATGGAGCGTGACCACGTTGGGCTCGCCGTCGGGCTGGGCCACCGTGACCTCGACTGGATCCCCCACGGCCAGGCCGTCGAGGTATCCCGGTAGCTCGGCCAAGCGGTCCGAGTCGGTGGCGTCGAACCCCGCGATCGACAGGAAGCAGCTTTCGGCGTCGGCCAGCCCCAGCTCGCTCCCCTCGCCGCCCACGACCGCCCGGACGGCATACAGGCAGCGACCGTCGTAGGTACCTCCGATGGGTGCGTCGGAAAAGCCCACCCCTCCGACAGACTCGGATGCGAACACCGAGGTGCCCTCTAGCCGCCCGACGGTTGGGTGCGATTCCCGATAGCGATAAAGTCGTAGCTCTTGCGCCTCATAGTCGACCTGTGTGAGGAACCGGGCAAAAAGAGAGTTCCCCAGCAATACCTCGACCTTGACCCCTACCTCGACACTCAGCCGCGACAGCGCAGCGTCGAGACCGGCGGCGCGGGGGGGGATGTCGAGACGAACGTCCTGCTCCCCCAGATCGCCAATCACCAACCGCTCGGCAAGTGTGTGGATCATGACCACGGGAGCGGCTTGGGTGAATTGTGGATCGACGAGGTCCTCCATCTCGAACGAGGGCACGGGGCGCTCGGCCAGGTGTCGCTCGAAGAATTCCCCGGAGACGGTCACGTTGCCCATGCCGGTGTCGACGACTCCGAAGCTCGCAACCCCATCGATCGTCACGGGCACGATGATCCGGTTGGCCTCCCACTCGATGCAGCCCATGGTGAAGCAGGTCCGCGAGCCTCCCAGCACCTCGATGGGCACGACCGAGGGCGGCTCCACGTCGTACCGCTCCATCACCTCGGACGGGCTGATCTCGCCGAGCACCACCTCCCCCCCGTGGGTATCCACGATGAATGGTCGGCGCGAGAGCATGTCGGCACCGATGATGCCGCTGAACCCGGGTACCGCCTTTAGAAATAGCGGAAGATCGCCCGATGCAAGGACCGCCTGGCGGTCGACGTTGAAGCCGAATGGGTCGTCCCAAATCACCTCGTCGAAGACGTTGTCCGCCAGGCCCAACACTTCGGGGATCACCTGCGTCCGGGGACTGCCGGTATCCAGCAAGAAGACCTCTCCGGTGGGCGCGGTCATCCAGGTGACGTTGGTAAACCGCGACTCCACCGATATGGGGTCGGCGGCGACGGGGTCGGGCTCGGAATCGGACTGGGCACACGCGGCCAACGGCAGCGCCACACTCCATGCAATCGCTCGGAATCGGGTCATCGTTCTTCCTGTTCCTGATGGGTCGGCATCGGCGTAACGGGATTGGGCGGAGGGCCCCGACGTAAGCGGCCGGGCCCCTCCGCGGCGACTACCTCGGCGGCAGCGCGCCTCCGCACAGCGGGAAACGGGTGGCGGTGGCCTCGGGCAAGCCATGGATCCACTCCTGCCCCATCACCTGCAGCTCCATCAAGGGCTGACCATCCTCCGATTCGATCGACACGACGTCACCGTTCGCCAGATCGGCGAGCGAGGCCAGACCGTCTTCGGGGAAGTCCACGCGGTCCCCATCGCTTCGCAGGACCACATCGTCCAGCGTCCAATTTGCGGCGATCACCGCATCCTCGATCGACTCGACCAGATCGAGCTCTCCTTCGGCGTATGTCCCTCCGAAAAACACCTCTCCCTGGACGTCGGTGAGTTGCAGCGCCCGAAGGGCGCCTTCATCCGAGTCTGCACCCGGATCGCAGCCGGACAGTGCAGCAATGCACAGTCCGATGAGACTGATTGTTCCGATGCTCTTCATTCTCGCACTCTCGTTTCGATCGTTCAGTGTCACTTTCCATACGGATGGCCACCGACCCCTTCTCGAGGGGACGATGCCACCACTGTCCACTATCGGCCGCGCAACATCGATGGGCTACACGTCACCCCTACGTCCCAAAAATCAGGGCGTACAGGCTGCTCAATACCGCTCCGCGAGGACTACCCCGCACGCAACGATCGCGTGAGCGTCGACGCGCCCGCGGCTTCGAATGCTTCCTCGACCAGGTTTGGGATACACCACACAAAAACCTCATTCAAGCCGTTCCTGCATACGCCTGACGCAAACCATCCCAAACGCAAGCACGGCGCTCGAGCCCTTGGAAGATCGACCCGCGATAGTGGCTCAACGTGTCATGAGCCCTCCCTCGCACACAGGCGCAACTGTGTCCACGATCAACTCCGTACGTGACCGTCGCCTTCGCGAAGTCGGCTCCTCCTGACGCCCAGTGACTTGCCCGTGCTCGCGGCGGAATCGGTGAACCAGGGGTGCCTCCACTTCACCAAAGTCCCGAGCGTATTGGTGGGTGCTGTTTTTTCAGTTCCCTGCTCGACGACCGTGCGACCCCCTGCGCAGCCTCCAAGGGACCAACGGCTCACCTGGCCGCATGGGGGAAGAACGCGGTTGGATGCTCGGTCCACCTGTGGATCGAGTATGTCCGGGACCTCGATGGTCGCGCCGCTCCTCAGCCCCGAGCCGTGCAAGTCGATGTCGAGCGTAGCCTCGCCCGAAAGCGAGAAGCCTTGGTGCTGACGTCCGGATTCCGGCGTCTGGGCGGCTCGGTCCGTCGAGGAGCGCGAGTGGATGGCATCGGTCTTTGCGTGATGACATGTTCGCTCGACACCAACCCACTCAAGGCTCTTCACATGAACAAACCCCATCCTTGACCCAAAACGTCGTGGGCGACTGGGACAGCCGCAGCACCGCGGGCGTCGCCGCGACGCACCCATCGAGGGCGGCCGACACCCTCCGATTGCCTACTACCTCCACCGTGATGTCCCCCTGCCCAGCCTCGACCAGCTGAGCGGCCAGCTCCTGCGCCCGCTCCTGGGCGTGCTCGAAATCATAGAACGTCTCGCAGCCCCAGTCTCGCACAGTGGCCGTCGTGCACGAGTCGGCGGCACGGCACACCTGGTACGCCAGATCAGTGAGACGGGCGGCACCGAGTCCGTGGCCCAGGTAGTGGGTGGAGATGGTGTTGCAGTCCTGAATCCAGGCTGGCAGCCCGCCGCAGCCGAACTGCTCGTAGGGAACGATCCAGGTCTGGTCGCAGCCCCAGGGAAGCAAGTCGTCGACGACTTGCTCGGTGAGATTGCCGCAGATGCCGATGGCATCCCAGTAGCAGGAGGGCTCGGCGTTGCACTCTCCTATTCCGAGGTGCTCACACTCGACGGCGCTGCCGACGTGATCCCATACCCCGATGCAGCAGTGGTTCGGAGGCGCAGCGTTGCCCAAGGTGCAGTCGGGCTCGACGTAGCCGTCGGGAGCGGTCCAGTCGGGGTCCAAGTTCCACCCATCGGAGAGCACGGTGAACTTGGGCGTGACGGCAACGAGTTCACACAGCGGGGCCGTACAGCTGGCCCCGCGCCCTCCGTCGGCAATGGCGACGGTACCGGGACAGTCCTCGACGCTCTCGATCATCAACCCTGCATCGACGGCGATCTCGACCGTGGCGCTCTGGGAGAGCTGCATTCCGGGCGGGGTCTCGTAGCCGAACCCAGTATCGGAGTCCGGCTGTCTGCACTGAGTCTCCAGCGTCTGCTTGCCCATCGCTCGCACTTGCCGGCCACCCACGCTCAGCCAGCCGCGAACGGCCCGGTCGTCGTAGTCGGCGTCGAGGATGCGTCCCCACGCAATGTAGACACCGCCGATCTCCCCTTCGTCGGAAGGATTGGGCGAGGCAAGGCACACGGGCGGTGGCCCGCCCTCGGTCTCGAGCAGCTCCTCCAAGGCTTCGACGTCGCCATCCCCCACCCGCTCCGAGCCGTTGACGTCGGCGACGGCGAGCACGCGTCCGCGCGGGCTGCCCATGGCGGACACGCGCTCGACCAAGGCGAGGTCGTCTGCATCGACGGTGCCGCTGCCGTCGAGATCACCGCGCAACAAGCAGCCATCGCTGTGATTCTCGCGTGGCGTCGGACACTCGAAGCCGAACCAACCCGACAACCCAAGGAACAGCTCGAGGTCGTAGACGACCCCATCGACGGTGTTGCCGAAGTGCTGCGACAGCAGAAGGTGGTCGCCGAACCCCACGCTGCCGTCACCATCGAGATCGTAGTCCAGGCATCCGCGCACCAGGCTCGGTACAGCCGCGTCGTTCCTTACATCCTCGCCGGTGGGGCGCGGATCGGGACCATCGCAAGCGGTGGTCGCCAGAGTCGACAACGACAACAACAACAACGACGTGGGCCGGGCGTACATGGGCATCGAAACAGAGTCCTCGAGAATCGGGCCGGCCCCGCCGGGTGGCGTCGCCGTGCGGAGGCCAAGCGCGAGCCACCACGACCCATCGCTCCTCCGCTTCGATGCTGATTGCCACTAGGCCTGCGCCGGGTTCCATGCGATCCGAAAACTGCCTCACGCGGGGTCCACAGGCCGCCTGGGATGACACACGCGGATATCACGCAGGCGTCCGAGGTCATTTCCGTTGGATCATGAACCCGACGGCCGACGCCAACCCCAGCGCGCCGGACCGGCCCGCCACGATCTGGCTTCTGCACGGAGTCCCCGAGATCGCACCGACCGCGACGAAGCGGCGGCGATTCGGCGTGCTGCCCGGCGTTGGACCGCGTTGAGGGATCGGGTCGTCGTCAGGCGCGAGCGAGCGACGAGGTCGGGCTCCGAACCCGGCCGGGCAGTACGAGCCATCGCGACGCCGTGGGCACGCGAACATCTGAAACATGTGCTCGCCCAACAGCCCCATGCGTAGGCGCCCTCCTTCGACTCGTGGACTATCGCAACGACGTCGGACGCCATCGGGGATTTGGTGGCAGCGCCTCGACCCAGGCCATGCCACTCGGAGTCCGTCCTGCGCGCTGGTACCGAGACCAATGAGAGCGTCCTCCGCGACGCCTACCGAGGGTCAGGCTCGGCTCCGAACAAGGCAACTCTCCAGCACGAGACTACGGTGCGGGCGACGTGTCGGCGCACTGGTCGTCCACGTCGTCGCAGCAGTCTTCCCACCAACGGCACAGATCGTCACACCAGCAATCACCCGCCGATCGGCCGCAGTTCCCGGCGCAGCTGTCTGGGGACGAGCCGCCTTCGTTCCCGCTGCCGCCCGCGCCGCCACCACCTTCGCCAGCGCCATCACCTTCGCCACCGCCATCACCTTCGCCACCGCCATCACCTTCGCCACCGCCATCACCTTCGCCACCGCCACCACCTCCGCAGAGCTGCGCGAGGTCGGAACCAGTGGTCGAGGAGATCCAGTCGACGAACGAGGACACGCGGGCATACATGCCGGGAGCTCCGCTGGCGCAGCCACTGCCCCAGCTCACGATGCCGACCAACAGTGGCCCCGACGAAGGATTGACGACGAGAGGACCACCGCTGTCCCCATAGCAGGAGTCGACACCATCGGTGCTGGTCGCGATGTGGTCGTCCGAGACGCCCCCATAGTGGTCCGCTGCCTCCTGGTGAGAGATGAGCGGCACAGTGACCGACTGTAGAATGTTCGGATAGTCGGCACGGCCCGAGGTCGAGCCCCAGCCACTGACCAACGCCAGCTCACCGGGACCCGCGTGCATTGTGTCGGCGTCGGAGTCGGCAAGTGTGATGCAATCGACCCCATCGTCCGAGAAGTCCAGGGGTGTGGACAGCCTCAGCAAGGCCGCATCCCCACCATGCCAAGCAACTCCATCCCACCCGGGAGCCACGAAGACCTCCGCGACATCGCGGTCCTGGCCCTGGTGCGTCCGGTCGGTGACGCCGGCCCTGACCCACAAGTTGTCCAGACTTTCGACGGTGGCGTCTTCGTCGGAGACGCAGTGCGCCGCGGTCAGGATCCAGTGTTTATTGATGATGGATCCTCCGCACCAGCCGGAGAGCAGGATTTGCCAGGGGACATCCTCGATGTCGGTGTCCTCCCCATTGATGATGCGATCGTCCAGCTGGCGACCTTGGGCAGGCCCGATGTCCGCCACGCTACAGGCCGCAGCCCCCGTCCCCAAGAACACTCCGAGGAGCGCGGCTCGGCCCTGCAGCCTCGGGCGGCCCTCGCTTCGCTTCGCGCCACCGGCCTGTTGAGCGTCGTTCATACGCAGATCGATTCCAGTCTTCACCAGGACGTGCCCTGGCGATCGAGGCTCGAGCGCCCGAACGCGCGGCGTTCATCGGTGGGCTCTGGGAAGGTCGTCTCGGCACCGCCCGAAGGCACGAGCAAGGGTCGGCGCACGACCACGCGATGCAGGGCGGGAATCCTCGCGATGAGTTGCTCAACCCGTCGATCCAGCTCGGCACACACGCCGCGTTCCATCGTCGATGGTCCTTCGATGGTGAGCTCCACCTCCACCTGGTCGCCCAGGTAGTGCACGACAACGACCGCGGTGGGTAACGTGACGGGACAGGAGAGCCACAGCTGGTCGAGCTCCCGGAGGATCTCGCGGCGCGCGGGCAACATGTGCACCACGTGGTTCGGGTCGTGGTCATCGGGAACGACGTGCACCGTGACATCGGCGACGTCATCGAGCTCCGCGACGAGCAGGACGCGAACACGCTCCGCGATGTAGTGGCCCTCCGAGACGCTGAGCCTTCTGTCGACCCGAATACTGACGTCCACCAGGGCCTGGGGGCCCATGCGACGGGTCCGGAGCCGATGCAGCGCCAAGACCCCGTCCACGGCCAGGATGACCTCCGCAATGGCGTCGAGCCGCGCGGGCTCCAGACCGGTGTCCACCAGCTCGCGCAGACCTCCCCACGACAAGCGAATGCCGACCCCGGCGAGCATCAACGACACCCCGATTCCAGCGAGCGCGTCGACCGAGCTCAGGCCCATCATGGCCCCGCCGACGCCGACCACTACGACCATCGACGACAGGGCATCCGAACGATGGTGCCAGGCGTTGGCCTCCAGGAGATCGGAGCGGTACTGCTCGGCGGCCCGAATCGTATAGCGGTAGCTGGCCTCCTTGGCGCTGATGGACACCACCGCGACCATCAGCGCCCACAACGGCGGTGTGCTGATCGCTGCGGCGCCCACGAGCTGCTCCATCGCATTGACGGCGATACCCGTGGCGACCAGCAGCAGCGAGATGCCCACCAAGACGGTCGCGACGGTCTCCACCCGGGCGTGTCCGTAGGGATGGTCCTCATCAGCGTCCGCGCTCGCACGCTTGGCGCTCAACAGCACGACACCATCCGTCACCAGGTCGGACAGCGAGTGAACCCCGTCGGCGATGAGCGCGTGGGATGAGGTCACGACTCCAGCCGCGAGCTTGGCCGTACCGAGCGTGACGTCGACGAGCGCTCCGATGGCCGTCACCCGCAGCATCGCGTGACACCGGGCGTCGCTCTCCGGAGCAGGAACGCACGCTCCTTGGGTGGACTCGAGCAACTGCATGGCCAACGACGTCGGCGAGGGGGAACCGCATGGGTACAGTCACTCACCTGACCTCCGAGTATTCAGCCCGCGGCTAGTAAGACGGTCTCGCAGCCCAGCCGATAGGCGCAGGAGCAGCCCGGCGCAGCTTTGGCGTCGCCAGCCGGGCCGCGTCCAATGCGCGACACTCCTTTCTCGGGGAGAATGTCGCCACCCGGAATACTTTTCACCCCGGCTGGTGACTCTTGGGCAACGACACCAACGGTGGTGGTCGTCTTCCAGGCTGCGCAGCCCCCAGGGGTGACGCGCGCGTATTTCGCGTGAGCGCTACCCCTCCATCTGCCACGCCCAACTCCTGCACCTGACGAAGCGAGCCCCACTGTGAACAGTCGACTACGCAAGATGAGCATCGCATTGCTGACGGTGCCGTGTGCCCTGGACTGCGGCGTCGACGATCGCGCTCGCCCTCGACCACAAGCGAGTTCGGCTCGCGAGACTGACCAATGCCTGACGGCACCGGACGTTGGAGACTCCTTCACCTTTGCCTTCATCGGAGACTACGGCAACGGTAGCGACAACGCGACGGAGGTCGCCGCCTTGGTCAAGGACAAGGGCGCGAAATTCGTCGTCACCGGGGGTGACAACGGCTATGGCGACGCCAGCTACGGAAGCGTGGTTGGCCCGGATGAATTGTACGGGAGCTTTCTCGGATGCCAGAGCGGCGAGAGTGAGAGCCCGAACTATTTCTGGCCGAGTGTCGGCAATCATGACGTCGACGACATCGGGATCGACAAGTACAAGAGCTACTTCAAAGTCCCTCGGTGGTACGACGTCGTCATTGGATCCGTTCACTTGTTCATGGTCGACTCCACGGACAACCTCAGCGACCAAAAAACATGGCTGAAGAACGGCCTCGAGAACTCGACCGCCTGCCACAGAATCGTTGTCTTCCATCATGCGCCCTACTCCTCCGGAGCCAATCACGGATCCGACTCGGACATGCAGTGGGACTTCGCGGAGTGGGGGGCCACCGCCGTGCTCAGCGGCCATGAGCACCTCTACGAACGGATCGAGCGACACGGCATCCTCTACTTGGTCAATGGGCTGGGGGGAAAGAGCCGGTACCCGTTCGAGTCCAAGCCCGAGGATTATGTCAGCGGTTCCCAACTGCAATACCGAGAAAAGTACGGGGCGGTGTTCGTGGACGTCGACGGTGACGAGATCACCTACCGGTTCGTCAACGTCGATGGGAACGAGAAGGATCGTGTCACCCAAGGTTGTTCGGGCGGGGGAGACGGCGGGGCCGAAGAAAGCGGCTCGAGCCCTCTCCCGATGAGCTGCGAGGGGGTCTGTGGGGACAATGCAGGGGGATGCTGGTGTGACGGCGATTGTCCCCGGTACGGAGACTGTTGCGATGACCTGGTGGTCTCCTGCGGAGAACCCGTTCCCACCCCCGAGCCACCACCAATGTACGAAGAGCACTTCGACGGCGCCGACGGTGCCCCGTGGCCTGCGCGGTGGGGTGCCATTGGAGGCAGTGAGCATACGGCGGTGTTGAGCAACCGAGGCACCCCCGAGGTGCCCGACTCCTGGGCGAAGTTGAGCAGCAGCGAGACGGGGTCCAGCCGGATGTACCTCGAAGCCACGAACGCCGGGGCGGACGTGGATGTCACGACCAGCGTCGTCCTCATGCAGCCACAGATGCACGGTGTGACTCTGTACGCGCGTCACAACGGCGGCGTGCTCGATCAGACCAACCCGCCGGGAGAAGGCTACGGCGTGTATGCCACGGGAGAGGACGGCGGCAGCTTCAGCTTGTGGAGAGAGCACGGCGGGCAGGAGGACGAGCTGGCGAAGGTCTCGTTCGAAAACACCCCGATCGAAGAACTCGTGGCAGGAACGCCCTATCGCATGCGGCTCCAGTGCCTGGACGAAAATGGCAGCACCCGGGTCCGCGCCAAGATCTGGCGGGTCGACGGCTTCGAGCCCCGACAGTGGACCCTGGACTACAACGATGAAGATGCCGACCGACCGACCGAGCCGGGAGGCTTCGCCGTCGATCTCTACAATGGTGGCAACAACGGCGAAGAGACAACGCTGTTCGTGGACGACTTCAAGGTCGTCGACCGCTAGGGCTCTGCCCGGCTCACCCTTCGAGGCGAGCGCTCCCACGTTCGACGGGGATACCGCCGCTTCAGTGCAGCGAGATCTGATGCTGCCCAGCCACCGTCACGAAGATCGTGATGCACTGGTCGTTGCCATCGGTGACGACCCAGGGGTGGGTTACGAATGAACCGAACCCGACCGACTCCCCCGGCTGCAGCGGGCCGAAGTCGACACGACTGCCCCCGTAGTCCAGCCAGTACAAACGACGAAGCTCGGCCGCGTCGTTGGTGAACTGGACATCAGCGCCCTGTGCGTCCGACAGTGACGCCAGGTTGCCCTCCTCGCGGCATCCAAGCTCGGGAAGGCTCTGCGGAGGCGGCTCGCCACCGCTCGACTCTCCACCGCCACCCCCACTCGACGCACCGCCGCCGCTGGAATCGCCCCCGCTGGACACATCGCCGCCCGGACCAGTGGTGGGATCGACCGCGGCGTCGGTGGTGCCGCTTTCATCGAGCGCTCCGCCGCCCGTGCCGCTGCCCGTTCCGACCGCCCCCGTGGCCGAGCCGCCGCCCGTGGAGCCACCCGTGAGCGCTCCACCGCCGGTGGTCTGGCCGCCGCCGGGACTGGCCTGACCTCCCCCCTCACCGAAACCACCGCTGGCCGGCGAACAGGCGCACAAACTCGCAGCGACGACGAAGATCCAGGGCCTCATCCGACCCCACAGTACCGCAGCCCAACCACGTACGCGTTGAATACCGTGCCGTGCACTGCTGGGGAACACACGGGCGACGACACCCGTCGGCCCGACTCCACCCCGATGCAACGCCGCAGACACTGATCGCGTCCGGGCTCGGCGCTCGCAGTACACCCGATGCAAATGTCGACCCGTACGTCCAGCTGCAACATCCAGGGGCGCGCGCCCCCGAGCCGTGGGTCGCTCGGGAGCGTTCGCCATCCCGGATCGGGGTGGTTCGGACCCGATGTCCGGTCTACCCCTGATTGACACCGCCCACTATTGAATGTCGTCGTCCATCTTGTTCATGATGATGCCGCCTCGTACGCGCTCGAGCTGCTCGCGCGTCACCGGGTCGAGCGCCTCGCGGCGCGGCTTCGTGGTCTTGTTCTTGGGCTTGGTCGGGGGCTTGGTCATTGTTTGAGCATGACCGAAGTCCGAGACACGTCGATCGACGCGAGGCGGAGCGGACATCGCCGTGTCGGTGCTGCTCGATGTCGATCAACGCCACGGGCGGTGGCCGTTGCTGCTGTTCTACCGGTGGGTCGGCTCCCCTTGCTCGACGTGAACCCACCCTACGCGGGCTGCCCAGCTGCCACGTGACGCAGGTCCGCCCGAGACACTGGACCCAACCTCGGCCGGACCAGAGGATCGGGCGCTGAATCGAAGCTGGGCCTGCCGTCATCCGCCGCTGGACGAACCAGTCTCGCCGGATCCCGCGGTGCCGCTCGAGTCGGCCGCACCGCTGGAGCCCGCCGTGCCATCGGTCGCCGTGTCGTCGCCAGTGTCGCTGGATGCACCACTCGAGCTGGTCGTACCGCTCGTGGGAGCCTCGTCCGTTGCCGTGCCCGTAGAGCTCGAGCTCGCCGACGGGAGACCACCGCTCTCGGACTTGTTGTGCACCAGCGCTCCGTTGACGACGAAGTTGTGGTGCTCGGAGTCCACGCTCAGATCGAACACCCGACGCGTGCCGACGTCACTTCGTACGGCCCGCACCCGCTGAGTCTGTGCGCCCTCGTCGTCGACGCGCAGGATCTGACGCGCTTGGCCGTTGACGAACGCGACGGCCTGAACATAGGCGGCCTCGGCGGGGCAGTAGATCGGATGGGTGGGTGTGCACTCCAGCTCATCGGCACCAAATCGCAGCGCCAGGCACTCGCGCGTGGCCGACCGGATGGCGGTGATCGTCGTCTCGACACGCACTCCGGTGGCGGGATCGACCGCCCAGATGACGTCGCCGACATCGAGGCTTTCGACTGCGCGCCACCCCTCGGGCGTCGAGACCAGCCCGCCCTCCGCGACACAGGAGTCGTCGTCCATGCAGGACGTACAACCGAGCAGCACTCCGAGACTCATGGGGATCCAGAAATAATTCATCGTTCATCAAACCGGAAGGGGCAGGCCAAGGAGGTAGTACCGCGTTCACGCGCGACGATCAGATGAGCGCCACGATCGGGCCCAAACGTCGGTTCTCGGCAACGTCCACCCCGACCATCCGGCGATTCGACGGCCGGCCATCGCCATCGAGCCCCCGTGCAATAGACTCCGATCCGTGCCCGAGCTCCTTTGCCACGCCATCATCTTTGCCAAGGACCCCGAGCGCCTCGCAGGGTTCTACGAGCGCGCACTCAGCCTGGTGCGGGGCCAGTCGCACGACGGCTATCGGGAGTTGGAGGCCGAGGGTCGAACCCAGCTGGGGCTGCATGCCCTGCCCGCCCACGTGGCGGCGTCCATCGAGATCACCATTCCCCCCGGCTGGCGCGGCGACACTGCCGTAAAGCTCTGCTGGTCCACACCCGACCTCGATGCGACCCGAGCGAGGTTCATCGATGCGGGTGGGCTGGCCAAGGACCCGTGGACGATGGACGGTCAACGACGATGCGACTGCGCAGACCTCGAGGGCAACGTCGTGCAGTTGGTCGAGACGGCAACATCGCAATGAGCACCCCATGGGTGTTGCTGGCGCTGCCCTCCGCCCGCAACGGCGGAGCACCACGCGCACGGACACACGCATCGGCGAGGAGGTCCTGGAGACGGACGTCGGCCTGGGCGTGATGCGCGAGCGCGAGCACCTGCAGCCTCGGCGGCTGACCGCGCTCGCTGCCCAGCGGGTGTGGTACTGGACTCGTGATGCTTGGGCCGATCGAAAAGGCGTTGCTCGCGGTCTTGTTGTTGGTGTTGATGACAGGGATCGGCTCGACGCTCAGCGGGGCTCAGTTTCGAGCAATCGTCCGACGTCCACAGGGCGTGCTGATTGGACTGGCCTCGCAGTTTGGATGGATGCCGCTGCTGGCGTTTGGGCTGGCCAAGGGCCTGGACCTCCCGACCCCCATGGCGATTGGACTGGTGCTCATCGGCTGCACCCCCGGCGGCACGACGTCGAACATGTTCACCTACTACGCCAAGGCCGACGTGGCCCTGAGCGTGGCGATGACGGTCGTGTCGACCGTCGTGGCGGTGGTCGTGATGCCGCTGCTGCTGACGGTGTACGCGTCGCCTCTGACTTCTCAGACCCTCCCGCTGCCGCTGGGGAACATCGCCACCACCCTCGCCCTGGTGCTGGTCCCGATTGGTCTGGGCATCTCGATCCGCGCCCGCAGCCCCAAGCTCGCCGCCTCGGTACAGCGACTCGGCTCGATGAGTGGGGTGGTCGTTCTGGTCCTGTTGGTCACCTCGAGCTTGGTCCGCAACTACGGCGACTTGGCCCAGATCCCCGCGACCGGCTACCTCGCCGCCGTGACCCTGGGGGCGTTGGGCATGGCGCTGGGCTACGGCGCCAGCCGGGTCCTGGGACTGCGCCCCTCGCAGCGCCGTGCCGTGGCGTTGGAGACGGGGATCCAAAACAGCCCCCTGGCGTTCGCGCTCATCTTGGCCACATTTGCCGGGCCGCAGCAGCAACAGATCCTGTGGCTCCCAATGCTGTACGCGCTGTTCGTGCTCGGGTCCGCATCCGTCGCGACGCTGTGGTTTCGTCGCCACCCGGTTCAATCATCGAACGCGGCGCCGGGCTGAACCCACGGTGTCGGGCGGGGCCCGACCGGGCTCGGCGCGTCCCCCCCGTGTTGCCGCGCCAGTGGGTACCTCCGCCGCTGGCGAGCACTGCGTGCCTACCGCGCTCTCGCGCCGACCGCCGCCATCTCGAAGAAATTGCGAGATCGGTGCAATGCCAGCCGATCCAGCCGAACATGGGGCAGACGAGGGGCGGACGCGCCCGCGGTCCATGCGAGACGATGACACGCTCACCACGGAGACCTTCGCCCGGAGGTTTCGCAGCTGTGCACCGACCCTGTGGTGCGTTGCGGCGGCGGTCGTGGGTGACCGCGAGCAGGCCCAGGACGTCTTGCAGGAAGCCGCGATGATCGCTCTAGGTAAGGTCGACGGCTTCGAGCCGGGCACGAACTTCCGCGCCTGGCTGGCGCAGATCGTCCGCTACGTGGCGCTCAACCACCGACGCCGACTCGCTCGCCGACGAGAGCTGGCCGCGGCGCGGCCCCGACTCGAGCTGGTCGGCGATGACCCGGTCCCCACAGGGGTCTCGGCGCGAGGACAATTGCTCGCCAGCCAGCGCGTGTTCGACGACGCCGTGGTCGCCGCGTTGGACGACCTGGGTGACACCGCCCGCGCCTGCCTGCTGCTCAAGACGGTCATGGACCTCGAGTACACCGAGATCGCCGAGACCCTCGCAATCCCGGTGGGCACTGCGATGAGCCACGTGCACCGCGCCCGCGCCCGCATGCGCCAGACGCTGGCCTCTACGCCCTCGTCGCACCCGCAGGAGGTCGCACGATGAGCGAGCCGACCCCCGACTTCGACGCGTACCTCGACGGCTCGCTGACCCCGGAGCAGCGGGAGGCCTTCGAAGCCGCGCTGGAGCACGACGAGCAGGGCGCCGAGGCGCTGGCCATGCAGCAAGCCATTGATGCTTCGTTGCGCCGGTCGTTCGCCGTACCCGAGCTCGATGCCCTGACGGTGGACGTGAACGCGGACGCACCCAAGGCATCGGACGCACCACCGCTGGTGTCGATGCCCGTCCCCACGCCCGCGCCGCGTCGTCTCCGATGGAGCATCGTCGTGGCGGTGGCAGCAATGGCTCTGCTGCTGCTGGGGCTGTGGC
>JAHZJA010000084.1 GCA_022601155.1 Deltaproteobacteria bacterium
CCGGTGTCGCAGCCACGTGCTCCGCCTCGAGCACGCTACGGAAGTAGGCCTGCTGCTGCTCGCTCTGCCGCCTCCGCGTCTGCAGCAGCGCCAGATCACTCCCGGTCGCCGGACCCCGGGGGTGCTGACCTCGCCACCCCTTCGGCACCTTCCCGGTGATCTCGACATCGAGCTTCCGCAGCTCGGCCTCCAGCTCCCGCAGCCTCCGGATCGCAAACGGCGGGCTCTCCCTACGAGCGACGCGAGCCTCCACGGCGCGGGCATCCCGGAGTGCCCGCTTGGCTTGACCGTCAGCCTTCATCGCTCGGTCCATTGCCGCGATCGACCGCTCGAGAGCCCGCTCGTGGCGACGCTGGGAATGGTGACCTACCAAGATCGGCTGCCCCATCGGCATCCCCGAGACGATGTCGCGGGACTTGTCTTGCTCGGCCAGCGCCTTGGCTGCGAGCTCGTCGGCCCGTGCGTCGAGCATCTCGGCACGCACGATGGCGCGGTCCTCTTCCTCGGCCAGGACTTCGAGGAAGTCGCGCACATCGTCGGGTTCGGGGCTTTTGTAATCGAGCCCAACGTTGGGGACGCCCGCACGCTGTAGACCGTCGACGTAGGTCTGGACGCGCTCGCGACTCATCGCGCGCTCACGGCTACGCGGAATGCCCCACTGCCGCAGCGACCGAAACCACCGCCATCGAGGCTGGGCCTTCTTGATGAGGTCCTTGTGCGGCCTGGTATTGCCTTCGAGGAGAACTTCATCCGCGTAGCGGTACCGGACGATGACCTCCGGAGGGCGACTGTTGGCGGCTGTAGACTCGGATTCGTTGGTGGCCATGGTGAGGGCCTGTTGTGGAGGAGGGAGACCCTCGCGGCGTCACCGGTCTAGGGCGGGTCGTGTCGCGAGGGCTCGGGTTGTCGTTTGTGGTCCGCTCGACACTCGCGGTACGTCACCTCGGCCTCGAAGCCGCCCGAGCAGTGCGCCCGGGTCGGCGACAATCCTCCCGCGCGCATAGGACTCAATGCGTGCGACGGTATCGAGCAAACGAAGGTCGACCAGGCCCGCAACTGCCTCGTGACGAGGAGGTAGCGGTTGGGTTGATGAAAGACGCACGAGCGCAGCCGCGAGCCCAGTCGACGAACTCTCGTGGATGCCCCGCCGACCGACCCGCTGCTGCATCTCGCGAGAGCGCTCGTGGAACAGGTCGTCGACCATCCGCCGCAGGCGGCGAAGGTCGCGGGTCAGCGGGGCCGGCGGGGTCATGTGGGATCCAAGCTCCCGGTGTCGTCCGGTGCATCACGCGGGCGTGAGCAGCTCCCGAACGGTGGCGGTGGAGGGACGGTGCACCGAGGGACGAAGTCCGCCCCGAAGGGCTCTTCTTCGTCGGCTCGACCGAGCTTGGTCCCGAGCCAGATGCCCAGCAGTGGCGCGAGGGCGGTGGCGAGCTCGACCCACTGAGCCTTCCACGCGGGCGCCTTGCCCTGCTGGGCACGAAGGCACCGCAGGTCCATGGAGCGCGCTTCGGTGCGCGCTTCCGCGATCGTGCGGACGAGCGCAGTGGCTGCCCATGCGAGCGCAGCGAGCCCCACCAGGAGGACGGCGGCGTTGAGGGACTGGGCGAGACCGGGGGTCATCACTCACCTCCTTCCGGGGCCGGAGGCGCGGGCGTCTCGTGAGCGCGGTGCATCAGCACGTTGACGAGCCGACGCCCGCCGACTGCTTTTTGGGGGACGCGATCGATGACGACGTAGCCGTTGGTGGCCTGCTCGTTGAGCCAGGTTTCCATGCGCTCGATCTCGCTGGGCGAGGCGCCGAACGTCTCGATCCGGTATTGGGGGAGTGGATTGAACTGCGTATCCATGATGTGTGCGTCTTCGTTGAGTGGTGTTGCGTTGAAGGAGGTGGGCGGTTCAGTCGCCCTGAACTTCGCGGAGCAGCTCCGCGAGTCCCATGACGGTGCGCATGCCGAGGGTCCCGGCGAGATCGGTCATGAGCTGCTGGGTGTGCTCCTTGCCGTGCTCCCGCCACGACCTGGTCAGCTTCTCGAACAGGGCGCGAAAGCTGTCGTCGTCCTCGGCCTCGCGGGCCGCGGTGATGAGCGACCATTCATCGTTCGTGAGCAGTGCCTTGGCCTGGTCGAGCTTGTCGTCGGGGACGTTGCGCAGCAGTGCGTCGAGGCGTTGGGCCAGCGGCGATTCTGTGGCCGGCGGCGTGGCTGTGGTCGGCGTTGAACTGGCGGTGGCGGATGACGGTTGCTGAGTCACGGTGGCGTCCTGTTCGGCATTGGGTGTCGGCTCGCCGGAAGCGGTAGAGCCCTTCGAGAAGACCTGGCTCATGAGCTTGGCGAGCAGTTCCTTGAAGGCGGGACCCGTGAGGTCGAAGGCCTGGTTGGCGAGCCCCGCCCGGTGATCGGCGCGCTGCCGGGCGCGGTCGTGTTCCATCCACCGGGCCTCGCGCGTCGCCTCGTGGTCGAGCAGCGCCATCACCTTGTCGATGTCGAACCGGCGGCTGTCGGTGACCTGTTCCGCGAGCTGCTCGAGGACCTCCGTCAGCTTGGGGATCAGGTCGGTAACCCGGGACAGCAGCGCCGGGTACTGGCGCGCCATGTCCATCGTCACCTTGTGTGACTCGGTGTTGTGGCCCAGCAGCAGCTGGAAGACGGCCATGTTCGCGTCGTCTTCCCCCTGCCCACCGCTGTGCTCGGGCGACGCAAACGTCGCCTTGGGCAGCGACAGCTTGAACACCACCTCATGCTCGCTGCCATCGGACCCCTCGATGTGGCGCAACGCGAGGACTTGGTAGTTGCGGCGCTCCCCAGCGTCGGCCATGTCCTGCGCCGCCGCCTCGAAGATCTCCGCGACCAAATCCTCGGGAGCCGTACCGCCAATGAGAAGGGTCTCCCCGTCGTCACCCTCGACATCAGATCCGTCGCCGTCGTCCTCCCAGCGGTCGCCGGTGGGGACGTAGCCCTTCGAGCCCATGTGGCGGCGCAGCTCGAGCGCATCGACGCCGTCACGGGCGTGCTCTCGCAGCGCAGCCAGCAGCTGCGTACGGTTCTTTTCGGCGGCGGTGTGGTGGGTGCTGTTCTGGAAGTGCCGGAAGGTCATGGGCGCGTCCTCGATGCGCCCAACCGCTACGTACTCAACAAGCCACACTCCGACCGGCCGCGCCACTCCAGGCGTGCACGACGTTATCGAGGTGCAGCGTGTACCTGGAGTGCCGTCTGCGGATATCCGGCCGCCACACTCCGTGAAATTCTCAGAATGGAGATCTGCTCCACGCAGGTCGCGGAATTTTCTTCGAGAAATTCGAGCCGTCAAACTGTTCCACGACGGTTCGGCATTCAATGCCGAATCAATGTGGAATCGATTCTACATGGGGCTGCGAACCGAATCCGGCTATGCAGCGCGGTTGTCGACGACCGAGTCCGAAGCCGACCCATGGTCTTCGTTCCGCCCCGCATGAAGACTGAGAGGACAAGACGACGGCCGCCCGAACGCGAGGTGGCCCCGACATCCACTCACCCCTTTTCGCAGGGCGCCACGATGAAACTCAAGACGGTCAAGCCGGAGAAGTATAAGGAACTCACCAAGGGCGAGCTGGCCGATCAGCTCGTCCGACGTGACGTGAGCGAGGTCAAGTCTTCGCTCGAAGAGCAACAGCAACAGGGGCGGATCATCCGCATGGGCTCGGCCGGCATCGCGGCGTTCGTCATCGGCATCGTGTACGCGAAGAAGCCCGAGCTGGAGTCGATCATGGGTACGCCCGTGAGCCTCGACCACCTATACGCCCTCGGGGGCAGCGTGGCCGCGTTCTTGCTCGACGATGACGAGCAGGCCAACGCGGCCGAAGGCATCGGTATCGCGGGGTTGGTGCCTCTGCTGCGCGACGGCGGCCGCAAGGTTGGCGGTCTGGGCAGCTAGGCGCTCGGTTCCGGTGGCGCTCAGGCCGGGATGCGCTTGCTGACGTGAGCGGCGTCGAACGTGGGCACCCCGTACACCTCTTGCCCGGTGGCGCTCAGGCCGGGGGGTCCTCGCTCGAGGTGCCCTCGAACGTGGGCATCCAAGTTTGGAGAGAACCAGTCATGGCGAAGAAGAAGATCAAGACCAAGCGCCAGCTCGACGCGCATCGGGCTGCCGACAGTGCGGTGCTGGCCCACCGTGCTCGCAAGGCCCAGTCGGCCGAGTCGGTCATCGAGCGCCCAACGCCTGAGCAGATCGAGCAGTTCGCGGTCGGCGGCTGTGGTGGGCAGTGCAACAGCCGACCGTTCCCCGACAACGTGCCGTGCCGCCCAACGTCGGTCAACGACTGCTACCACGAGGTGGCGCAGAAGTATGGCTGCCCGATGAAGGTGACGTCCGGCGGGCAGTTGGGCGTCGATGGCACCGAGCGCATCGCGTTCACGGTGGAGCCACAGCAGTCGACGTACTTCCTGCCGATCTTCGTGCGGCTGACAGGGAGGGCTCGCGACGACCCCGATCAGTTGCTGGTGTGGCGGCTGACCGCGGTGTCCGTCAACGGGCACCCGCAGGAGAACTACAACCAGCCCACGCCGACGTTAGCCACCCTGGTGGGGGTCGAGTCGGTCGCCTACGACGGCAAGACCGCCGGTGATCAGCCGGGCTGGGAGGTCGCCTGGGGTCCGTTCTCGCGGTCGTCGATGGCGTCCGAGCTGACGCTGATCGGCTTCAATCCGTATCCGGCGGGGACGTTCATGATCGCCCGAGCGGAGCTGTGGGGGTACGAGATCCGTGCGCTGCCGGCCGGGTGGGAGTGCGGGCACCACCCGGGCTGCCGACCCAAGCCCAACGGCAATGGCGGCAACGGACACGGCGGCAACGGGGAGCCGCCTCCTCCGGTCGGGTCGCAACCGACGGGCTCGTTCATCGCCCAGCCGCACACGCGGCCGATGTAGCCCACCGTTCGTTTCGCTTCTTTCATCTCGAGGTCTCTCGCCGTCTCGTCAGGTCGTCATGAACACGTGTGGTCATCCGCGACTCGGCTCAACAGTCGTGTCACGCCGAACACCTCCAGGGGTGCGGGTGTTCGGGGTCGTGTCGACCGACGGGACGGCGGGGGGCCTACTTCCGGTCACCGAGGAAGTGTCCTCATGGAGCACGGAATGCGGCGACGCCGACCGGCTCTGGATGGTGGGCAGTACCGTCGAAGAGCAGCTGTTGTTCTCCGCGGTGCCCGTGGGTCCTCCGCCGCTCCGGGTTCCTCGTGCCTCACGACGCTCGTTGATGCGGCTGCGCATCACCGCTTCAGACTCGGCAGGGAAGGCGGTCTACGAGGTCGACCTCGGGCAGTCGCTGGAACTGTATGCCCGCTCGTTGAACATCGACCTGCTGGCGCCGCTGGGCACCGTAACGGTGAGCGACGAGCCAGTCGTCCCGTTGGAGGGTTTGGTGTTCCACGCACAGGTCGGCGTCCGGATGCTCGAGCTCGACGTCAGTCGTGGCGCTCGGCAGGCACTGCGGACCGAGACCGTCTTCGTTCCCGCGGGACAACCCGCCGTGCAGCGGGTTCCAGGGGGTGCCGTCCGGCTGTCGGCGTTCGCCGAACCGTTGGCCGCCGCGCCTGTGTGGCGTTGGCTGCGAGCCGAGCCGCCTCCCGGCGTCGCAGTCCCCCTCGGCCAGGTGGCGTGGGACGCCGACGCGCCCCGCTTCGAGGCCGCCGTTCCCTCGGCGACGCACCTGCGCATCGAGCCTGCCGCCGACGACCGCACCTTCACCCTCGTCTGGACCATCGCGCCATGAGCCGCATGTACCAGGTCATCCTTCAGCTGTCGGAGCTGCCGGGCCAGGGCTTGCTCGAGGGAGTCCTCGATGTGCTCGCAGAGCACAACTGTCGTTGGTATCTGGGCCAGTGGGCGACGTACCGCGACCCTCCGGGTGACCTCCTGCGCGCGGGCGTACGCTGGCGCCCCGACGCTCCAGGCATGGAGGCGTTCTTCCAGGATGCACCGATCGTGTTGCGACGGCGCTGGGCCTCGTGTGGACCGATCGCCGCGATCTCCGTCGGGCATGCACGCGCCCTCGAACGCCTGCGAGGCATGTCCGCGCCGCGCAGTCGGGAACTCCATCGCGTGGTGCTGCTGCCCCGAGGGCGTGTCCGGGGCGGGCTCCAGTGGCACGCGTTTCACCTCGCCAACCACCAGCTCGTCGATCCCACCCGGCACATGAGGCGAATATGAAGAAGAGACGCAACTGGGGGCTTCTGGGGTTGTTGGGCCTCGGCGGCCTGCTGGCGATGATGGGTGCAGCCGACTCGGACGACGACGACGAGTCCGGCACAGATGGCCCGGGCGGTACCGCCCCGGACGGCCCCGGCGGCACCGAACCCACAGGGCCGGATGAGCCAACGGCTGGGCTGGTGTGGCCTCCCCCGGGCACCCCTACGCCCAAACCCAACCCGCCCACGACAACGGGTGGCCAAAAGCCTCCGACGACGACATGGGGCGGCATCGATCCGCCGCGTGTACCCCCGCCCACCGACGACGATGACCCGCCTCGGGTGCCCCCGCCCACCGATGACGATGACGATCCACCACGTGTACCGCCGCCCTCGGTTCAAGAGCCGCCGTGGACCGAGCTGGTCGACCCCTACCCGCGCGGCGCAACCTTCTATCCGGTGGTGAGAGACGACCGCTTCGGCGGCACGAGCTCGAATCACTCGATCGCCTACCGGTATCTGCTCTCGGAGGCGTTTCTCTCCGCCCGCGAGATCGGGAAGCTCGACGAAGACGAGGCGCTCACCTGGGCCAGCGCCGTCGCCAAGCAAGACAAGGTCCGGCTGGCGGTGATCGACCTCGTGCAGTGCTCAGGCTGGAACGACGCCATGTACGGCGCCAACCCGGTCACACAGTCCCACGCCAGCGATCACGGACGGTCGATCCTCCTTCGACCCGTCCACGGCCCGACGGCGAGCCTGTTGGAGAACGAGGAGACGCCCTTTCGCAACGTGACGCTCGGCGGCAACCCGGCCGACGGCGACTACCGCGGGTACGAGCTGCTGTGGATGCCTGGCATCGACCGCACCACCTTGTGGGAATCAGGCGGCACCGTGCTGTCGACGTCTGGAGTCCTATGGCCGGACGGGACTTCGATGGAAAACCCGCCACCGTGGGTGATGGCGCTCGGCATGGACGACACCTCGGGCGCGCTCGAAGGCGACTTCGGATGTCTGGGTAGCGACGGCGAGCTGGAGGTGAGCTGATGGCCTGCGGCAGCACCTACGCGCACCTGCTGCGCACCGAGGACGGCAAGACGCCCGACGACCCCTGGGATTGGTATCCGGGACCGTTCGACTACGACGAGTGGTACGACGTGGCGCACTACATCGGCCGCGAGGTCTGGCGTCGCTGGGACTTCATCCTTGCCACCGAAGATCGACTCGCCAAGAAGGCCGGGCCCGGTCCCAAGACCCCCTACCCCGAGCGTGACCAGCTGCTCTTTCTGGTCGAGGAGTTTGGTCGCGCGATCGACAAGCTCGGTCATCCGGCTGTCGAGGCCCTCACGCCGACCGAGGTGACTTGGCAGCCCATGGTCGACGCCGCGATCGCCGTTGGGCGGGACGGGGTGTGTCTGCTCGAGCAGCTCGACGAGGCCGCCCGGTACTACGAGCAAGAGCCCCTGCCCGACCGTGGCGCCCGGCATCCGCCCAAGCGGCGCCAGCCGGGAGCATCGGGCGGGAGCACAAGTGGCGCGCTGGTGACGGGCGTCCTGCTCGTGGGTGGCGTCGTGTGGTGGCGACACCGCAACAAACGGAGGCAACAGACGACATGAAGAAGCGAGGCGGATTGATCGCCGCGGTGGCAGCAGCAGTGGGCGTGGGCGTCTTGGCGACGGCCGGGAAGGCCTCGGCCGAGAGCGGTGGCACGGGCACCGGGGGCGCAGGTGGCGGTGGTTTCGGTGGAGGTGGTTCCGGTGGTGGTGGCTCAGGCGGCGGCTCCGGTGGAGGCGGCGGCGGTGGAGAGTCCGACGACCCATGGACCTCGGGCCCCGGAGGCAAGGGCCGCATCTACGGAGGAGGTGGAGGCGAAGGCCCACCCGACGACTTCGACTTCGCGGGCAACGGCCTGTGGATCGCGCCCGACTGCACCGTGGTGGCCGAGGGGGACAAGTTCCGTCCGGACGACTTCGACTGGGTCAGCGCCATCGAGCCGCCCGACTGGGATCTCGAGATCGACACCCTGGGCGAGGACCACGAGCAGCTCTCGGAGGTGGGCGCCGGGGACGGGGAGGATAGCGACGACGTCATCGGTGGTGCCG
>JAHZJA010001011.1 GCA_022601155.1 Deltaproteobacteria bacterium
GCCAGCATCGCGCAGGTGCACCGCGCCACCCTCGAGGGCGGGCAGGAGGTGGTGCTCAAGATCCAACGGCCGGGGGTCCAGCCCAAGATCGAGAGCGACCTGGGCATTCTGTACGCAATAGCGGGCTGGGCCGAGGAGGCGATCGACGAGGTGCAGGCGATGGACCTACGCGGGATCATCACCGACTTCACCAAGTCGATCTCCCAGGAACTCGACTTCAAGATCGAGGCCCGCAACCTCGAGCGATTCCAGCGCAACTTCGGTGAGATCGAGCAGGTGGTCTTCCCTCGGGTGTTCAACGACCTGTCGAGCACCGAGGTGCTGTGCATGGAGTTCATGCCCGGCCGCAACTTCTCCGAGGTGCTGGGCGCAGGTGAGAGCACCGAACCCGTGGTGCAGGTGTACTTCGACGCCGCCTACAAGATGCTGTTCCACGACGGCTTCTTCCACGGCGATCTACACCCGGGCAACGTGCTGATGCTCGAGGACGGACGCCTGGCGATCCTCGACTGCGGCATGGTGGGGCGACTTTCGCCCGCGATGAAGGACAAGCTCATCGACATCCTGTGGGCGGTGCTCAACGAAGACCTCGAGGCCGTGGCCCGCTCGTTCTGGGCGCTGTCGATCCGTACCGGGCACGTCGACTATCAGGCGTTCGAAACCGACGTCATCGAGATCGCCGATCGCTACATCGTGGGACTGCCGCTGTCGGAGATCCAGATCGGCACCTTGTTCGGTGAGATCGTCACCGGGGCGGCGCGACACCAGGTCCGGATGCCCACGGACTTCACGATGATGTTCAAGGCCATCCTCACCACCGAGGGCATGGCCAAGGCGATCGCCCCCGACCTCGACCCGGTGGAGCTGGCGCGCCCGTACATCGAGGAGATGATCACCCAGCGGTACAGCCCCGACCGGATCAAGCAGCAAGCGCTGACCGACTTCGGGATGTTCTCGCGAATGTTCCGCAACCTGCCCAACTCGATCCCCGATCTGATCGACGAGGTACGCGGGGGCAAGGTGGCGCTGGCCCTGGCCCCCAAGACCGTCGACCGGCTCGAGCGGGGCGCCCAAATGCGTTCGCGACGCTCGGTACGCACCGCGCTCACCGTGACGTGCCTGGCCTGCGGAACCTACTCCCTGGGCCTCGGCCTGCCGATCTGGGACCTGGTGAACATGCCCGCGCTGTCGGCCTTCCTCTTCTTTGGCGCCGGAGTCGGCGCGTTCTCGTTGTGGCGCTGAATCGACCGGCCGCCGTCACCCGGCTCGCGGAGCGCCTGGCTGTGCTGGCACCCGCTGCCGTGCTGGCCTGCACGACGATCGAGGGCACCCTGCCGGCCCCCGTCTCGCGGGCTCCAACGAGCACATCCGCGACGACGACGCCCACCACCCCCACCGCCGCGACGGGCTGGCTGGCTGGCGCCGCGGAGATCGACATCACCCCCCCGCCCGGCTACCCGATGGCCGGACACTCGCTGGAGAGCGTGGTGGGCCTGGGCGTGTGGACCCGGCTGCGCGCGCAAGCCATCTATGTCGAGGATGCGGCCGGGACCCCGCTGGTGCTGGTGGTGTGCGACCAGTGGGCGATCGAGCCGGGGCTCGTCGACAGGGTGGCGGAGCGACTGGCCGACCATCCCGGCCTCGAGCATGTCGGTCGCGAGCACCTCATCATCGCCGCCACCCATACTCACCACGGCCCGGGACAGACCTCCAGCGCGCGGGTCTACAGCGCCTACGCCTCCTCCGAGCACGGGCACGACCCCGGGGCCTTCGAGGCGCTCGCCAACCGCATCGCCACCGCTGTCGCCGAGGCCGCGGCCGGCCGCCAGCCCGCACGGATCGACCGGCGCACCACCGCCGTGCCAGCGCTGTCCCGCAACCGAAGCGTTGCCGCGATGCTGCACGACCCCGAGGCCCAGACGCTGCTGCGGGCCAACGCCGGGCTGCCCGGCTGCCTCGAGGCGGCCGGCGGCACCGCCCCCGATGTCGACCCGTGCCACGCCGTCGACCCCGTACTCGAGACGCTGCACTTCGTCGACACTCGCAACGACCACACCATCGCCGTGGCGGGCGTGTTTGCGATGCACCCCACCGGGATGCCCAACAAGACGGAGGTCTACCACGCAGACGTGTTCGGGCTCGCGAGCGTACGAGCCCAGGCCGTGCTCGCGTCGCGTGGGGGACAGCCCGTCGTCGCGCTGTTCAACGGAGCCCAGGGCGACGTGTCACCGCACTGGGCCCCGCAAGGACGCCCGTCGACCGCAGCCCTGGGCCAGTCCCTCGGCGAGGCATTGGTCGCCACCCTCGACCAGCCCGGGCAACCGGTCGAGGGGACGATCACCGTCGGGTACGGCTGGCGCCCGATCGCCAACCAGCGATGGACGGACGCCGAGGGCCAGCCGCGAGCAACTGCGCGCCGGGCCGTGTCGGGCAAGGGTCAGTTCGGCGGCGCCGAGGATGGCCGGACCCGGCTGTACGACAAGGGCTGGCGCGAGGGCCGACGACGCAAGACCCCACGCCGCAATGGCCAAGGCCACAAACGCAACGCCGTGCCCTGGCCCGCCTCGATGTTCATCCCGCCACGCGGGATCACGCCGCGCGAAGTTCCGCTGGGTGTGGCGTGGCTGGCCGACGTGCCCATCGTCACCCTCCCCGGGGAGGTGACGACCGTGCTCGGTCTTCGGGTGGCTCGGGCCATCGCCGACGCTCGACCCGACGCCGCCCCCTCGATCCGCCTGGGTCTGGCCGGGGCCTACCTCGGATACTTCACGACGCCGCAGGAGTACGCGCTGCAGCACTACGAGGGCGCCTCGATGCAGTACGGCGAGGACTCGGGGTCTCTGGTCGCGCGACATCTGGCGCAGATGGCAGCGGACCCCCAGGTGGAGCGCCCGGCAGAGTTTCGGCACCGACCTGGCCGCCGCTACCGATGGTCGATGGATCGGGCGCGGGTGCGGAGCCTCGACGGCATCGAGCAGCGGCTGTCGGTCCAGCTCGACACCGGGCCGCTGGCGGGCCTTCCCCGGTTTCATCTGTGGGACACACCGCCGCGCTGGCCCACGCTCGACCCCCATGCCCGGGTCACTCCGCGGGTGCAGGTCCAGGCCTGGACCGACGCCGAAGGCTGGCACACCTTCGCACCCGGCGGCGTGCCGGTCGATGATCGCAGCGGAGCCCTGGCCTCACTGCTGACCCACGCACGCGATGACAGCTGGCGCTGGGGATTTTGGTGGTTGGAGCCCGGTGCCCCGCCACAGCAGCCCCTGCGATTCTTGGTGCGGACGGTCGGACAGGGGCCAGTGTGCTCGGAGACGTTCACCACGGGAGACTGGTTTCGCCCCGCGGGACCGGGGTGGCTCGAGCCACGCGATTGCGCCCTTGCCCCCGAAGACAGCCGCTAGCCTCGACTTTGGCGGTTTTCCATGGGCCACAACGCCGTCAGCGGCAGCTCCCTGGCGAGGCTGCGCTTCGAAGGCGCACCGGGTCATGCGTCGAGGAGCGAAAACACTGCCACAGCGGTCGGGGGCGGTGTTATGGC
>JAHZJA010001012.1 GCA_022601155.1 Deltaproteobacteria bacterium
CGGAGCGATTGGGGCCTGTGGTCGGATCGAGCCATGTACGGGATCGGTAGGTAGTAACCCCTAGGGGTAGTTCGATTTGGGGGATCGAGAACCCAGTCGATGGGGCATTTCTGGTCGGCGTTCGCGACCTCGTAGTGGCGCAGACACGGGGTGCAATCAAAGGCCAACCGATGCACTTTCGCGCGCCCTGTCGTCGTATCGTGTGGCCTCGTTCGTTTGGGCTCGGTCTACGGGGGCGATGACCGAGTTTTGGGGCAACCCAATGATGCGTACATTCGAGTCGGCGAGGTCGCGTTGACGACCGCAACCGTTGATCGCCCCACCGTCGCTCGAGTGTTTGCACGGACAGCAGGACCATGGAGGGGAAGATGCGATTTTCGAGACTAGCCGTGGGGGCGGTGGTAGCCGCGATCGGTTTGGCCGGCGCACCGGGGGAAGCAAGAGCGGAGACCGATGCGGTCTGTTTGGCGCAGGCAGGGGGCGGCGCCCTCGGACTGACACCACCGCATCCGCATTGGTGGGGCATTCACACGGAGGGACAGCACGAGGTGCGCTGGACGGGAGCCACCCGGTTCTACGACCACGACTCGGTGGCACTGCCCGAGCTGGGCTCGGCCCGGGGCGTCTGGGACGAGGACTCCCACCAGATGTTCTTCGAGTTCAGCGTCAACGCCGATCCGAGCGCCGACCTGGAGGACTGGGTGGGCCTGGCGGTCAGCGACTCCACCGGAAACCACCCCGATCTGTTCATCAAGATCAAGCCGTTCACCAACGTGTGCAACGGCGTCGGGTTCTGCTTCGATCTCGACCAGGCGATTCCCGCCGGGCAAGTCACCTACCAGCAGGCTACGCCGGTCGGTGCGGCCTATTCGTGGACTGCGCCCAATACCGTCAATCCTTCGGCGCAGTGGACGGTCAACAACCAGTGGGTGAAGCTCGTGCAGTCCTCGGTGCCCGGTGGAGGCTACGAGTACGAGTGGAAGGTTCTCGTCGCCATCTCGGCGCCGGTCGATGCGGAGACCGGGCAGGTGTGGCCCAACCTTCGGATGTACGGCACGTCGTCGATGTACTTCCAGTCGACGTTTCCCATGTCGACCTACTTTCCGCTGCTGTGCTCACCGACACCGGGAACCAACGACTGTGTCCTGGCCGATGAGCCACACATCGTGGCCGACACCGTGCTCGAGCACACCGAGCGCTGGCCGACCGTGACCACGGGCTCGACCTCGTCGTGCAACGGCGTGGACTTGATGCCGGAGCTCATTGGCTCCGAGCACACGGCGCATCCTGGCTTCGTGCCGGGGACCTCGGTCTGGTACATGTTGCCCGGCTTCAAGATCAAGAAGATCTCTGGGTCGAAGCTGTGGGCAGGGTTCCACAATGACACCACGTCCACGGTGGCTTCGGGGTCCATCGAGGCGAGCTACCGGATCGCGAACTGGGGGTTGCTCGATGACTGGCAGCAGGTGGCCACGGCGCAGCTGAGCGCGAACGTGCTGGCAGGAGGCTACGCGGGAGCGACGACCTTCCCCATGCCAGGCAAGCTGCACTCGCCGACCTATGTGCCGTCGCCGACGATCGTCAACGACGTGCAGGGGCTGCATGTTCAGCTGACCTCCAACGGGCCGGTCAACTTCAAGCGCGACAGCGCCTACGTGCGGATGCGGCTGATCCGGGCGTCGGTCTTCCGGCAGCCTGGTGACATGGCTCGAAGCCACTCCATGGCCGCCGAGGGGCAGAACCAGCCGATGTACCTGATGGTGCATACCCGGAACATGCCCAGCGTCGAGGAGTGCGCGCTGTCCAACCAGTCTCTTCGGGGCTGCGCCGACGGTGGGCCGCTGGTCATCGACACCCCGCCCGTCAAGGCCGAGGGTGAGATCAAGGAGGTGGCGAACTTCCCTGGTGCCGGCGTCGAGATGGAGGAGGAGCCAGGGCAAAACCTCGCCGGCGACGGTGACGGGCCCGTGCCCGCACCCGAGCCCGTGCAACAGCTGCCCGCGGATGTGGCCAAGGACAGCATCGACGTCACGGACCTGCCGCAGTACATCGTCCATGGCCTTCAGGACACGGGCATCGTCAACGAGCAGGGACACCACATCCTGCGCAACACGGCCTCGTACGGCTACTACATCTCGCACGAGGGCGCGCCGAGCCAGGGCTTCGAGCACTATCTTCACGTGCCCGGTGCCGCGAAGGGGAATCAGTCGGGTAGCGTCTACGAGGTCCCGATCGGCGGCGACGAGGCCATCGCGATCTCCAACACCATCCGGGTCATCGATGGGGTGCAGACCCCCTGCATCTCTTGGCCCGCGGTTGGCGACGTGATGCCGAAGAACGAGGAAGTCGCGCTCACCGAGGCGCTCGCGGGGATGAGCAAGAACGGCGACCTGGAAGAGAAGGTCATCGTCGATGCTCAGTTCGGGTGCGAGGCTCCGGCCAACCGGGGCTCGTGTGCCGTGGGCAACTGCCCGCCGCACAACCCCATCGGCTACATCGAGGGCAGTGCCTACGTCGGCCAGTTCACCGAGGAGGCGGTTGCATCCGTCTATGAGCAGGCGGCGCCCGAGGATCTGCTCGGCTCGCCGGGAGTCGGGGGATCGGCTGGAGATGACGAGCCCGAAGAGGATCTCAGCGATCTGCCCGAGGACATTGCCGACGGATGCTGCGCGCAGGCCAGCATCGAGCCGGGGGCCTCGGCTCGCGGGGGCGCACGGGCGGGGGCCTTTGCGCTGATGTTGCTGCTGCTGCGTCGCGGCCGTCGCCGTCGTCGCCGTCGCTCCTAGCATCGGGAGACGTCCGGGGCGGTCGTGGCCCCGGACGTCGGTTCCCGACGCGGCCCCCGCGAGGCCGCTCCACGACGACCAGCGCGACACCGTCGCGCACGAGCACGATGAAGTCGCTCGGATGGGTCTCGACCTCCCCCGGCACCCCACAACGGTGCCGGGGTCGACAGTCTGGACCGCCAGCGTGCCCGACCACCGTGCTCAGCCCGACGGTACGGTGCCAGCGTCGGCGGTAGCATGCAGAGCATGGGGCACGCGGTCGCTGATGGTGCAGGCGTGCGGCGATGAGGACGGGGGGCCGACCCGGGCGGCCGCTGATGATGCAGGCGCGGCGCGATGAGGACGGGGGGGCCGACCCGGGCGGCCGCTGATGGTGCAGGCGCGGCGCGATGAGGACGAGCGGGCTGAAATAGGCGACAGGGCCTTCGTGACCGGCGTACCCGGAGGTCTTCACGGGCGGTGATCGTGGCATCCGCAACGCCGTGGGCGAGCGCGGGGCTCCATCATGAAGATGCGTCGGCGAGCGGCTCGCTACGGCACCGACGCTCGGGTCGCTACACCTCGCCCTGGCGGCGGCGGAGCAGCCACTCACCGCCAAAGCTCGCCACGAGCAGCAGTAGGGCCAGCCATCCGTTCCACAGCGGTAGGTCGCGGCGGGCATCCACCCGAACATCGGAGCGGGCGGCCGAGGGCTCCGACAGCGGGATCCTCCGGGGCAGGGCGCCGTCGTCGAGGGCCGACAGCGTCTCTCCCTCGGTGGCCTTCGACAGTCGCTCCAGGCGTGCGATGCCGGGGTCGGCGTCGACACGGGCCAGCTCGCGACCCGGAGGCTCGACGATGAACACCCGATTGATCTCGTGCTGGCCCAGGCCCTCGGCCTCTTGGCTGGGGTCGGTGCCCAGCTCGCGTCGGGCCTGCGCCACATAGGCGCCCACGGGAAGGTCCTCGAGCGCCAGTCCGGCTCGTCCGAGGCCGTCGGTGGTCCACTGTCCTTGCTCGATGGGCTCCGGGGCGACCCCGGCCTTGGCCGGCTGCAAGGGGCGCAGCGCCCAGTCGACGGTCACGCCCGCCTCGGGGGCGTAGCTGGCGGACCAGGTCTTGGCCTGGAGCTGAACGGCAGTCCCCACGCGATAGCGTGGCTGGTCGGTCTCGAGGGTCAGCCGGCCCGAGTTGTCGTCGCGGAGCAGCCAGCGGACGGCGCCGAGCCACAAGAGGTCGTAGGGGCGGGCGCCGTCGATCAGCGGAAGGTCGGGGGCAAAGCCGAGCTTCCAGGTCGAGCCGGTCGCCAGCACCATGGTGCGACCACGGCCGGGCTCGGCCACGGCGAGGATGGGGCGGCTGCGACCGCGGGCGTCGGTGGAATCGGGGTGCACCAACAGCGATGCCGCCCCGATGGCCTCACCGCGCGGGCTCGGGGACAGGGCGTTGTGGCTGTGCAGCGGGGGCAGCTGGGCCCAGCCCTCGTCGGCGGCGGCGAGCCAGGCGGTGATGGGATGGCGCCGACCCGCCTCGGTCAGGCTGGGTGAGAACGTCTCGTGCTCCAGCTGGGCCCGGGTCCGGGTATCGACCGGCAGCAGCGCTGCGAGATCGGGCAGGCCGTAGCCCAGGTCGGTGAAGGCCAGGTCTCCGCCAATGAGCACCAGGGCTCCGCCTTCTTCTACGTAGCGCGCGATGTTGTCGAGGTATTGCTCGACCTGGTGCTGCACGGAGTCGAAGTTGTGGAGGATGACCAGGTCGAACGAGCCCAGCTCCTCTTCGAATAGCTCGTCGGTGGGGAAGGGGATCAAGCTGAGCGCGGCCGTCGTGTCTTCACGGCCGATGTCGTCCATGCCCCGCAAGATGTAGTAGCTCAGCAGCTCCACGTTGGGGTCGCGGCGGAGCAGGGTTCGCAGCGCGCGAACATCCCAGTCGGGGCGGCCTGCGACATGCAGCACGCGGACCTTGTCGCGCAGCACCTTCACCACGAACGCCCGGGAGTTGTTGGCCTCGGTGGCCTCGTCCGGCTGCGGCGGGACCACCAGCTCGTAGACGAACTGGCCCACACGGTCGGGGGCAACCTCGAAACGCACCGACATCGGGGCCCCGTCGGCGCCCAGGCGAATGCGGCGGGAGGCCACGCTCTCGCCGTTGCGGCGCAGCTCGACGCTGGTGGTGGTGCCCGACAGGCCGTGGGCGACGATCACCGCCTCGATCTCGGCGACGTTCTC
>JAHZJA010001013.1 GCA_022601155.1 Deltaproteobacteria bacterium
AATCCCCGCGGTCGTCGTTCGAGAGTGTCGAGTGTCAGTTGCTGGTACTGCCCTGCGACCAGGAGCCCGCGGTGCCCGAGAACCCGTGCTTCGTCGATGACCTGCTCGGTGTTCGATCGTGCAGCCTCGAACGCGCCTTGGGACTGGAGGATCCGCGCCGTCAGCAGCCGCTCCCATACCGCCACGACGTTCGAGGGGGTGGGGTTGCGCTCACACCGAGACGGGTCCGGCATCGTCTCGAGCAGCCCAGCCAGGGGCCGAGGGCCGGGGTGGGCGTGGAAGTCCGCCCATGTGGTGGTACCGGCGGTCGCCAACCACTTTGTCAGTCGGCCGAAGCTCGTCTGGGCTTCGTCGAGGCAGGCGTCGCTGGTCGCTTGCAGCTGGGCCGTGGTGTGGTGGCAAACCTGCATCCGCGCGGCTTGCCACCCGTCAGCCCACTGGTCGAGCTCGGCGGCCAGCTCGGGCGCCTGGCTTTCGATGCGGGTGCGATGCTCGGACCACACGGGAGGCGGAGCATCGCGAGACGCACGACACTGCGTGATGGCATCGGTGCTGGTCAGCGCGACGGCTCCCGCGATCCCGGCCGCGCCCAGGGCGGCAAACCAGGCCAAGCCCAGGCTCTTGAGCCCACCGGAGCGGGGGCGGATTCGCCGGCGGAGAATGTCGGCAATGGCCGTCATGCTCGGATGCCGATCGGCGGGGCTCATGGCGAGCCCGCGGCGCAGCAGCGAGACCAGCCAGCGGGGTGTACGTCGAGTGCCAGTATCGAACGTCAGCGCCTGCCCCAGCAGCTGAGCCCGGGGGTCGCCGTGGGTGTCGAGGCGGAACGGGGCGCGGCGATGCAGCGCCTCGAACAGAGCGACGCAGTATCCAAACTGGTCGCTGCGCGCATCGGCGATGCCGTCGAACTGCTCGGGGGCGGCGTAGCGAGGGGTACCGACGAATCGCCCGTCGGCCGTGAGTCGGAGCCGGAGTCGCTCGTCTGCACCGCCGCAACGCTCGTGACCCTGGGGGTCAACCGAGCGAGGGGCACTCGGTACGGCGTGGAGCACGACGGGCTCGGAGCGGGCCTGGCTCGAGGCCTCGGCACAGGACCACAGACGGCCAGTGGTGGTGACCGTCGTCGTACTCTGGCGGATGCTCTCGACGCTGTCGTGCCGAGAGTCGAGCGCGCGCGCGAGCCCGAAGTCGAGGACGCGGACCCGGCCGTCACTTCCAACCAGCACGTTCGCGGGCTTGAGGTCACGGTGGACCAAGCCCGCCTGATGAGCGGCGGCGAGGCCTTCGGCGACCTGCAGGAACTTGTCGAGGATATCGCGTCGCGATCGAGGCGCGCTGGCGAGCCAACGCTCGAGGTTGGGCCCCTCGACATACTCGAGTGCGATGAAGTAGCTGCCGTCTTCGGCGGGCCCCTTGTCGTAGACCTGCACCACGTTGGGGTGGGACAGGCGGGCCAGTGCCTGTGCCTCACGCTCGATGCGAACGAGGGAGCGCGGGGATTGGTACGGAACGACCTTCAGCGCGACCGTCCGTTGGAAGCGGGGGTCGAAGGCCCGGTAGACCCGGCCGAACGCGCCCTTGCCGAGCTCGAGCTCCACCTCGTAGCCCGGTACTTTCGGGTACGTGGGGGCATCGCCGAACATGCGTTGCCGCAGCTGGTCGATCTGCTCGTTCTCGATCTGGGGCCGATGCGAGCGGAGGTCGATGGAGGAGGGGGTCATCGTCGCTCGCCCCGATCGGTGGTGCCGATGGACACTCCGACGGGAGCGACCGATCGTAGTCGATCGTGGAATGGCGGTGGAGGTGATGAGCGTACGACCGTGACCGGCCGTTCCGCGGCGATGGAAGCGAACGCGAGGAGCACGTTGTCGTGGTGGACCGACGGCCCCGGTTTCTTTCACCCAGGGCGCGGATGAAATCGCTCGCGTAAAAGGCGCGGATCGTGTCTCGCAGGGGAGGGGAGGCACAGATGGCCTGCACCGTCTCTATAGAGGTCGTCGTGGGGCCGCGTGGACGAACAATCGCAGGACTTCGTCCGCCGCGGCTCATGCACGGTCTGCCGGCTCAGCAGTGCCGTCCTGGGGCCCGAGGGGGCCATTTCCATCCGCCCGCCCGACGCCGTCGTCCGCCGGCTCGTCGTCGCCATCGAGCGCGCGGCCTCGCACCGCGGGGTTGCGGAGAAACAGGGCCAACGCCACGCCACCCACCAGCTCGCCGAACCACAGCGTCGCGGTACGTCCCAGCAACGCCGCGGCCATGGCGACAGGCTGGGTGGCGCCCGCGACCATCCGGGTGGTCGCGACCACGAGACTGCCCTCGGTCGCACCCAAACCTCCGGGCAAGAAGCTCAGGGCGCCGACCAGGGTCCCGGCCGACCACAGCAGGGTGCAGGTGCGCAGCGAGGCGTCCACGCCCGTGAAGCCGTTGACGATGAGCCAGAACCCCACGCACTCGAGCCCCCACCCGATCACGCTCAGCACGGAGAGCCAGAACATCGGGCCCCGCTGCATGAGCGTGACGCTGCTGTCGATCAGCGGTCGAGCCTTGGCCACGATGCCGCGCAACCGCGGGATGCGGTCGAGTCGATCGAGCAGCTTGCCGAGCAAGCGCGGCGAGCCCAACACGCCGACGCCGACGCTCACGAGTATGAGGGTGATGACGAGGATCGGGACGTACTCGGGCCGCTCGGCCACGCCGATCGCGGCCAGCAGCACCAAGGCAATGAGATCCGTCAGCCGATCTGCGACGACGACCGGTGCGGTGCGGGTGAACGGGATCCCGTCGCTGGCCTTGAGCAAGGTGCTGCGCAAGACCTCGCCCACCTTGCCCGGGGTGACCGACATCAACAGCCCGGCGAGGTAGATGAGCAACGATCGCCCCACCGTGAGGTCCGGGGCCTGGTCACGTACGCGCAGCCAGTGCAGCGACAGCTCCCACTTGGCGAACCGCAGCAGGTAGTTACCCGCCGACAAGGCCAGCGCCGCCACGAACAACGCCCAGGGGTAGCCGACCAGGGTTTGTTGCAAGGCGTCGACGTCGAACCACAGGACGACGACCACGTACAAGGTGATGCCCGCCGCGATGGAGTAGAGGGTGCGACGCAGTAGGGTGCTCAAGGGGTCACCGTGTCGCGCTCGTACTCGTCCCACAGCTTGGCGAGCCCGCCCGGAACGGCCGGAGGCAGCGCGGTTGCTCGCGTGGGGGCTCGGCCCGGGCGACGCCACAGGCCGGCCACGGACTTGCCGGCCAGGCCCTGCGCACGGGGCATCGCCCGCGGGAGCTTGGGCCACGGGGTGCGGGCGGCCGAGCCCTCGGCTCGGGGCCCGCTGGAGGGGCGGCGGAGCGGCAGGCCGAGCTGGGCGCCGAGCCAGGTGTCGAGCTGCCGCGGGTCGATCGAGGCCTCGGTGGTGACCGGCGAGGCCAACTGCAGGCTCAATACTCGCTCGGGGCTCAGCAGCACGGGGGCTGCCTCCTCGGCTGGCTGCAGCGGAGCCCACCACGACGCGTCGATCACCACGCTCACGTGGGCGAAGACGTCGGCGATGGTTCGGGTCATGGTGCCCATGGGGTCGCGTACCGACGCGCCGCCGCAGCGCGTGGCCAGCTGGATCAACGCCGATCCGATGGGACCGGACCAATCGGCAGGGGTGGTGCGCTCGCGCTGCCGATGAATGCAGGGAAGCACGAGGCACAGGTTGCGGCCGAGCCACGCCCGAGGAATACGCAGTGCACGTCGGGAGCGGGCGGGGTGCAGCGCGATGAGCTCTTGCGCTGCGACGGGGTCGTAGTCGTGGGCGGCGAGTCGGGTGTGCAGTGGGTCGGTGAGGCGGGCCTCACCCAGCACGTCGCCGTGTCCTCGCAGGCCGGCGTCGCTGAGCGCTTGGAGTACGCCTTCGACCGCCCAGGGGGAAGGACGGAGTCCGGGGTGGGCACCCCAGCTGGCGATCATCACGAGCGAAGGTCGGCCCCGCGGAGCATCCGCAAACACCGCATGAGCGGCCTCGCGAGCGGCGGCAGTGGGGTCGGCGGCCGCAATGGTGTGGGCCCGGAGCCGGGAGGGCATGGTGCGGCCGGAGCATACCTCTGCCGGTGGGAGTCGGTGGTGAAAGCTCGCCGCGCCGGCCGCGTTTGGCCACTGGGACCGGCGATGACAGGGCACAGCGAGCGTAGAACTGGCGCCCTGGCGGCGCTGATGCTGACGGTGAGCACGATGGGGTGTGGCCCCCGTCTCGTCACGGCTCCCGGTGTCGCCGGACGGTCGGTCGCCGATGCGGCAGGTTCCGGTCACGCCCCGGGCGAGATGGTCACGGTCCCGCGGGGCAAGTTCGGTATGGGCTGTCGCGCCACGGACTCGATCGATTGCGAGGACGATGCCCTGCCCGTGCACAAGGTACGGCTGCCCCGGTTTCGCATCGGTCGCAATGAAGTCACGTGGGACGAGTACGCCGGCTGTGTCGAGAGCGGCGGGTGCAAGGCGGTCGACCTTGCCCGCTGCTACGTGTGGGTCGAAGACGAGGGCTTCGTGCTCGGAGCACCCCTCGACGCACGCACGGTGACCGCCAACCGCCCGGTGGTGTGCGTGACGTGGCTCCAAGCCCGGCAATACTGCGAGTGGCGAGACCAACGGCTACCGACCGAGGCCGAGTGGGAGCGTGCCGCCCGGGGTGACGACGATCGACAGTTCCCGTGGGGCGACCAGGCCCCGAGCTGCGAGCGCGCCAACCTGCACGGCTGCGCCAACGGCCCCCGCGACGTGGGCAGCAGCAACGCCGGCCGCAGCCCGTACGGCCTCCACGACATGGCCGGCAACGTGTGGGAATGGACCCACGACTGGTACGACGAGGGCGCCTACCGTCGACTCGGCCAGCGCCGACGTCCGGGAGGACCCGGCTGGGGCGAGGTGAAGGTCGTCCGTGGAGGCAGCTTCTACGAAGAGGCCCACGATCTGCGGGCGTCGTACCGCTACGGGCTATCGCCGGATTTCGGCTATGGCACCGTCGGCTTGCGCTGCGCTCGGTGAGCGGCAATCACCGCGTGGTTGGCCTCGCGTGCGATCGCCAGCGGCCGGGTCGTCGCTCGCGTGGTCGTCTTGGGTGAGCCTTCGGAGCTGTCGTGAGGCGGCCCGACAGGGGTCGCCTTGGACGTCGCCAACCACAAGCTCCTCATCATCCGTCTTCGCCTGGCCATCGCTGCATCCCCCTCCTTCAGGAGTAGTGGGTCGGTCCTGTCGGGGCAACCTTCGTTGCGGTCGGGATCCGATGGATCGCGTCCGGATTCGGAACCGTAGGGGGATGTGACGACCATGCCCACTGGCGAATCGGGTCTGATGAGGACGACTGCCACATTGCCGATATCAGACACCGAGGCAAGATGCGCCAGTCGAGGAAGTTGTCCTCGGTACACGGGCGCAGAGGATCGCGAAACGCCGCGAAAACCCGGTTACGCGTCGCTCTCGTGGGTGCTACGGTTTGCTCGCGGATTCGTTCGGGTTCGAGGATCGATGGCCGAGTCTTCCGCAGGAGTGTGTCGTGATGGACGAGGTATTTCTCGGTCGCTATCGAGTGGACGAACGGCTGGGCCACGGTGGCATGGCGACGATCTGGCGTTGTACCGATTTGGTCTCCATGCGGCAGGTCGCGGTGAAGCTGCTCAGTGCCAAGGCCGACTCCGCGCGCGCCCTGCTGGAGGGCGAGGCGATGGCCGCCGTGCGCCATCCCAACGTCGTGCGGCTGCTGGACTTCGGCCTCGAGTCGGGAGGACGCCCCTGCCTGGTGATGGAGCTGGTGCACGGTGAGGTGTTGCGAGCACGCCTCGATCGCGAGGGGTTCGTGCCCTGGAATCGCGCCTTCGGCTGGGGGGCGGCGGTGCTCAACGGGCTGTCGGCCATCCACGACGCAGATTTCATGCACCGCGACGTCAAGCCGGCCAACATCATGGTGCCGCATCGGCCCGAGGACGCGGTCAAGCTGATCGATCTGGGGATCGTGACGCCACGGGTCCCCAGCGAGCCCCGGCTGACGCAGACCGGCATGGTGATCGGTACGCCGGGCTACATGGCGCCGGAGCTGTTGATGGGCGGCACCCCCGGGGTGGCAGCCGACATCTACTCGTTGGGGATGGTGCTGTGGGAGGCGATCGGCGGGATCCATCCGGTCAAGGCCGGGCTCGACCAGGCGATTGCCAAGCTCTCGTTTCGTCCCAAGCTCGCGACGTTGCCAACGGGTGCGCCGCCGCTTCCGGACGCCGCCCGACTGCTGCTCACGCGGATGCTCAGGGCCCCCCTCGAGGAGCGACTGGACAACGCGCGGGAGTGCGCGGCGCTGATGCGCAGCGTCATCCTCGGCCATCGTCAGACGCAGCCCGAAGCACAGGCCTGGTCGGACACCGTCGAGATCGACGTCGACTTTCGCTGAGCGGGTTCACGGACCCGGCCACCGCTGGGGTCAGGGCAGCGGATGCCGGCCGTCGTCGCCCACCGTGCGCGTGGACGGCGGCTGGCGCGTGGCTGGATTGGTGGGCCTCGCGTCATTGCCGAGCCCTCCGCGGTAGGTCACCGTGTGGTCAGCATGGAGATCGCAGTCCTGTTGTTCGATCGGATCACTGCTCTGGATGCCATCGGCCCCTGCGAGGTGCTGGGCCGGCTGCCGGGGGCGAGGCTGCGCTTCGTAGGCCATCAACCGGGCCCGGTGACGGCCGACAATGGGGGCCTACAGCTCAGTGTGCAGGCCTCCATCGATGACGTCCCCCAACCCGACATCGTGCTGGTGCCCGGCGGGTATGGCACGCGCGCGCTGGAGAGCGACACGGCGGTGCTCCAGTGGCTGCGCCACGCCCATGCCCACAGCACCTGGACCACCTCGGTGTGCACGGGCTCGGTGGTGCTCGCCGCCGCGGGGCTGCTCGAGGGCCTGCCCGCCACCACGCACTGGTCGCAACGCGACGCGTTGGCGTCGCACGGAGCCGAGCCCGTTGCGCAGCGGGTGGTCGAGTCCGGCAAGATCGTCACCGCGGCGGGAGTCTCGGCGGGGATCGACATGGCGCTGCACCTGGCGGCACGGATCGCGGGCGATGCCATCGCCCAGGCGATCCAGCTGGGCATCGAGTACGACCCGCAGCCTCCATTCGATGCCGGGAGCGTCGACAAGGCCCCGCCCGCGGTGGTCGAGCTGGTGCGGGCGCGGATGAAGCAGGCTCAGGTCGGCGACTGAGCGGCTCGACTGGCGTAGGCTTCATCGCCGATTGCCCGGTCGGTACGGGCGCTGGCCGCCGGGGCACCGGAGATGGTCCCCACCCAACAACCGAGACCGATACGGCCGATGACGCCCCCAATGAGGCCGTTGTCGTTCGTTCTCATCGCGGGTGTCGCGTCTGTCGGCGACTCGATCGCATCGGCATCGCATCGCATCGCGTCGCATCGATGGTCGCCCTTGGGGGCCAGCTGCTGGCTCAGGCGTCGTCCCCGGCTTCGGCGGGTGGGACGGGCGTCACCGTCGAAGGCTGCCGTGCCTCGGTGGCGAACGCTTCGGCGATGTCACACGCCAGACCCAACGCCGCGAAGCGGGTCGGGCTCATTCGGATGAGGTGCTCGGTCGGGAACGAAGCCGCGGCCCCGGAGCGGTTGAGCACGCCCACCATCCGATCGTCGAGCCCCACCAAGATCAATCGGCGACCGTCGGCCTCGGCTCGCTGGGCTGCCTCGGCCAGGGCGTGGGCGATGGTCACGTCCATGCCCTGCGCGCGCTTGAGGCGGAGGACCACGGCATGCACCCCGTCGGTGTGCAGCACCGCATCGAGTGAGGCGACCAGCTCGCCGCTGGCTCCGAAGAACAACGGACCTTCCACCTGGAGCACCCGCACGCCAGGCAGGCGCCCCGGCGAGCAGTCCTGGCCAAGGGGGCACTCCTGCCAGCGGCCTTGATCGTCGACGATCATCTCGCGCAGGGTGAGGACGCGGGCGCGTCGGAGGAACAGCACCACGCTCACCCCCACACCGAGATAGATGGCCATGTCGAGCGACAGGGTCCACGTGGCGACGGTGGTGGCCACGAAGGCCAGGGCATCGGACCGCGAAGCGCGGAGGGTCTGCACGATGCGCGGGCGGTCGAGGAGGTCCCAGGCCACCACGAGCAGCAACCCCGCCAGGCTGGCGATGGGCGTGTGGTCGAGCACCGCACCCAACGACAGCAGCACGCCGATCATCAACAGACCGCTGAGGATTCCGGCGATTCGACTGCGGGCGCCCAGCCGCTCGTTGAGGGCGGTCCGCGCCAGACTGCCGCTGATGGGGTAGCCCCCGAACAATCCCGCGGCGATGTTGGCCAGGCCTTGACCGGCGAACTCGGTCGAGGCGTCGAGTCGTTGCCCCGTGCGCGAGGCCGTGGCCCGGGCGACGGCACTGGACTCCACCAGCGAGAGCACGGTGCAGGCGACGGCCACGGGGAGCAGCACGCCCACGGTGGACAGGTCGGGGAGCACGGGCGCAGGCAGCCCGTTGGGGATGGGCGCGAGGTCGGACAGGACCTGCAGTCCGTGGGACTCGAGGTCCAGCAGCATGTTGGCGCCCAACGCCAAGCCCATCGCCGTGATCGCCCCGGGGAAGCGCTGCCCCAGCCGACGCCCGAGGGCTCGAATGGCGAAGATCACCACGATGGTGCCGACCGTCATGCCCAGCGCGATCGCGGACGCGTCACTGATGGCGGGCAGCCAGCCTTCCAGCGTGGCCAGCAACGATCCGCGTGGGCCACTGGTGCCGGTGGCGTTGTGTAGCTGGCCCACGCCGATGAGCACGCCGGCTCCGGTGATGTAGCCCAGCACGACCGGTCCCGAGATGTAGTCGACCAGCGAGCCCAGCCGCAGCAGTCCGGCCGCCAGCTGCATGACCCCCACCAACAACGCCAGGGTCAGCGCCACGCCCACCGGATCGCCGCCCAGTCCCGTCGCAACCGCTGCGCCGACCAGCAGGCTCAGCGCGTTGGTTGGCCCCGCAATCACGTGGCGTGAGCTGCGAAACAACGAGCCGACGATGGTGGGGATCGCGGCCGCGTACAGGCCCATGGCGGGAGGCAGCCCCGCGATGGTCGCGTAGGCCAGCGCCTGGGGCACCGTCAGCACGCATACGCCCACGGCGGCGACCACGTCGGCTGGCAGGTCCCTCGCCGGGTAGCGCGACAGCGGAGGCAACGGCAGCAGGGAACGCAGCGGCACGGGTGTTCGAACCTACGCAAGGATGGGGCGTACGTCAGCTGGGACGGGTCCGGACCCCCGGTCGGGGGCAGTGCGTGAGTTTGGAGCCTTTTTCCGAAAACCCGAGCCAAAGCCGGCCGGTGTCGGAGTGGATCATCAGGTCGTGCTATGAGGCGCTCCATGGGCCGCATCTTCGATGGCATCAAGCAATTCCTGGAGAGCCACTTCGAGACCCAAGGCTTCGAGCCGGCCGACGACAACGCCGAGGGCGACGCGACGCTGGCCTTTCGTCTCGAGGACGAAGACGGTCGCGAGTGGGGGTGCTTGGCGGTGGCCTCGGAAGACACCGAGCAGCTGCTGTTCTACTCGGTGGTGCTCGACAACGTGAAGCCGCCGCAGCGTCCGGCGGTGATGGAGTTCCTGACACGGGCCAACTACGGGCTCCAGGTCGGCAACTTCGAGCTCGACCTCGACGATGGTGAGGTGCGCTTCAAGACCTCGATCGACGTGGAGAGGGCCGAGCTCACCGAGCCGTTGTGCAAGAACTTGGTCGAGCTCAACCTCGCGATGATGGGGCTGTACTACGCAGGTCTGCACGGGGTGATGAGCGGCGAGCTGACCCCGGCCCAGGCGATCACGAAGATCGAGGAAGACTGAACCTCGGCCCTCACGGTCGGGCGGAGACGGTGCGCAGCGGCACCGTCTCGCGCGCGACGAGGGTGGTGCCGCGGAGCTGAGTCCGGGCCGTCACCACCACGCTTCGGTTTTGGTCGCGACTCCATCCTCCGCCGTCGAGGCCGTCGGCGGTGTCGTTGCGAACCCACACCCACACGCGGGCCTCGGGGTCGGCGTTGGGCAGCAGCTGGCGCAGCGGCACGTCGCACCACGGCACGCGTGCTCCGCTGCCATCGGGGAGGTCGACCACCGCGCCGGGGCGGGAGCACGGTGGAGTGACACACGAGCCGGGTACGTCGTCGATCGCCGCGACCCACCGCGCGCCGGTCGGCAGACAATCGCGGCACCGATCATCGCAGCCAGGTCCCTGGGGATGACGCCCCGCCAACATCGTGTCGAGTCGAGCGGGGGCGAGCACCTCGAGTCGGGCTTGGGTCAGTCCGACGACGGCTCGGATGGCGTTGCGGGCCCGTTCACGCGCCACGGCGGCGCCGGACTGGTCGAGCTCCCGTCGTGCGCTGCGGACTCCGAGCAATCCTGCCGTCACCAGGGCGATGAGCAGCAGCATCACGCTGGTCAAGGTGGCCCCGCGCTGTGTTCTCCGCACCACACCAGCGTACCTCGGCGGGGCGAGGCGGTCGCTCGGTGGTCGCCATGGCGAAAATGCAGCTGGCGTGGCGGCCGCGGCCTCACTCGTCGTGGGCAGCGTCGAGCACGATCGGGGGTCCTTGGGCTGTGGTGCACCGCTCCAGCTGTGTGTGAGGGGCCCGCAGCATGACAATGGGGCCGAACTCGCCCGCGCGGTCTGGTGACGGGCGGTGGGACGTGTGGCGAGGCGTGGATTCGAACCGATGGGTGCTCTAGCCTCATCCCCATCCTCGGAGGCCGCCGATGTCGAAGAATCTCTCCCTGACCGTCCTCGAAAACGGACCCCTGAAAATCTCTGGTGACACGATGACCGTGCAGTATTGCGGTGAGCCGATCACCGTGGACGCGGGTTCGGACATCTATGTGTGTCGTTGCGGCGAGAGCAGCAATCCACCGTTTTGCGACGGGAGCCACGCCAAGACGGGGTTCGTGGCCGAGCCGCCGACCGGCGAGCGCAAGGACGTGCATGTGTGGGAGGGCAAGACGATCCGCACGTTCTTCAACCCCAATACGTGCATGCACGTGTTCTATTGCAAGCCGCTCAAGGAGCTGCGCAAGCGCGAACTCGAAGGTGACGCCGAGGCGGCCGCCGAGATCGCGCGGGTGGTGCAGTCGTGCCCCTCGGGCGCGCTGAGCTACGAGGCGAAGGACGTGCCCGCACCCGCCCCCGTGGCGCAGCCGGACATCGACATCATGGAGGGCGGCGAGCTGCGTATCCAATGCGCGTTCGAGATCAACGCGGACCTCCAGGAGCGCCAGGCTTCAGATCGAGCCACGCTGTGCCGCTGCGGGTTGTCGAAGAACAAGCCGTGGTGCGACGGCCGGCACAAGAAGCGCCCCGACTTCCGCTAGACAAGCCGGTCGCATACAGGGCGTCGTCGCACTCGTCGTCGCCGTCTCGGAGTGGGCTGACGGGTGTCGCTAGCCCGCTTGGCGGGTCTGGGGCTGGACCACCGCGCGCAGGAGCTGGCCATCCTCGGACGCGGTGAACTTGCGCGCCTGCAGCCAGGCGGTCACCTCGTCGTGGGAGGGGTGGGTGCCAGGGACGGCGTTGTAGAGGTAGTGGATCCCGCGACCCCGAGCCTCGTGCTCCAGGCGATCGAGAATGAACGTCCCGACCCCTTGCCCACGCGCAGCGGGTTGGACCGCGAGCAGGATCTCGGCGTCGCCCCAGGTGGTGTCCATCCAGCCGTAGCCGACCGTCACGTCGTCTTGGACGACGCGCCACCAGTCGTTGGCCAGCAGCGTCCCCTCGATTTGGTCGACGAGCCCGGGATCGAAGATCCCCGGTCCGACTCCTGCGACAATGCGACTCTTGTCGGCATCCCAATATGGTGGCGACTCGTAGATCCAGCGAAGGCCCATGTGGTGTTTCCCGGCCCCACGCTCGCTCACGCGATCGAAAAGGTCAACAACAACCGGCGCCAACTCAGGGGATTCGATACTGCGAATTGGAGTTCAGGCTCCGCTCGCCCTGCCGCTCGCCGAGCTGGATCAGCTCATTGCGGGTCAACGCCAAGCTCACCGGGATGCCTTGTTGCACATCGAACAACAGCGTCCCTTCGGATCGGGTCTCGAGGCGAACTCGCGGCCCAGAGTCCTCGGCGTCCGGATCGGTGTCGGGCTGAGCGACCGAGGCCAGCTCGACCGCGACCGAGGCGATGCCTGCGTCGTCCACGCTACGCAGGGTGAAACGCAGTACGGTGGTCGTGGGCAGCACCAACTCGGCGTCGGCGAGCACCGTTTCCGACTCTTCTTCGATCTCCACCGGCTGGTCGAGGGCCAGGGCCTGTGTAGGCAACCGTGGTAGTCGCAGCTGCTCCTCGAGCGCGGTCATCAGCAGTACGCCGATGGGGGAGGGTGGAGCACCGTCTTCGCCAGACAGTGCCCGCTCCCGCGCGGCGTTGGGTGCCGCGGCGGATGTGGCCAGGGCATCGAGCTGACCATGGACGTCGCTGACCGTGCTGCCCTGCCCGTGGTCCATCAGCAAGGTGCGAGACGACGCGGTGTCTTCGGGCTCGGCCGTCCCCCCCAGCTCCAGCGTCTCGATGTCCGACAGGGCCCATGCCACGTGCAGGGCCTCGCCCTTGGTCTCGAGTTCGAGCGCCGCCCGCAGCCGGAGGGTGGCCTCCACATAGGAGCCGACGCTGGTGTGGGTGAGGTCCAGCTGGAGTTGTTGCTCGAGCACCGTGGCCGGCGCCGCGTAGCGAAGCAGCACCGAATTGGGATCGATGGCCTCCGACGGGGGCGAGGGGGGTGGCGTGGCTCGTCCGCACCCGAGCGCGGTCGTGGTCCACAACACGGCGGCGAACGGCAAGACGGGCGGCTTCACGGCTCCCACGCTACCCGCGCGCCGTCGGCGCTGGCAAGGGTGACGGGCCGATGCTAAGACCGCGCTTCATGGCCCTGGCAGATCTGCTCGGCGTCGTATTCGGGCCCCGACCCCGGCTCCCGCGCGACCACATCACGCGCGTCTCCCGACGTGCGCGCAAAGCCGGTAAGGCGCACAGCGCCACCATGCAATCGGCGCTCGACGGGATCTCGGCGTTGCCCGGCATCGCCGAGGTCAAGTCGAACAAGCGGCTACCGCGAGGCTTCTCGGCCGGGGTCGACGAGTTCCGAAGCGCCTACGACCAATACTTCGACACGGTGCGCAACTTCCTACCCGGGGGCAAGGAGGCCAAGCGCCCCGGTGAGCCCGGGGGGTGCGGGGCTTGCTACGCCGCACCGATGCCGGTCATGCCCATCGAGGCGGTCGCCATCTATCGGGAGATTCGCGCGTGGCGAGACTTCCCCAAGCTGGCGCCACGGCTGGCCGAGCTGGGCGAGCAACAGTTCAAGGACATCCAAGCGCTGCACACGGGCAAGGACCCGGAGAAGATGCGGATGTCGGGCAAGGCGGTGCAGCGCGGCCGCGTTGCCTTCGCCAAGCGTGGCGAGCCGTGCCCGTTCCTCGACGTGGGCAAGCAGCGCTGCCGTATCTGGGAGCAGCGTCCGATCTGTTGCCGGATGCATCTGCCGCGTGTCGATGAGGAGCAGACAGCCCCGGCACACGAGCAGTGGCCCAAGTCCGTCAAGGCACACAACGTGCGGCTCCCGGTTCGCTAGCAGGTGGCGGTGCGGCAGCTCGACAAGCGACTCGCGCTCGAGCTCAACCCGTTCCTGTACGCGTCGATCTTGCAGCTGGCACAGCTGACCGACGGGGAGCTGATGGCCGAGGTGGGCGAGGCTCCGCGGCGCATGGCGCAGGACGGTCGGGTGACGGGGCGGGCCAACCGCAACGTGCGGCATGCCAAGAAATTCCAGAAGGGCAAGGGCCGCAAGCGCGGCCGCAAGTAGCTCGCCGAGCCCCGCGAGACCGAGCGGTCGTGGGCTCGGCCGAGGCTCTGGCGGCGTGCCGCGGTCAGCCGCTCCATCTCGAGGACCACCTGGTGCTCGATGGGAGTGCGGCGCAGGGCGGTCAGCAGCAGCAGGCTCTCGGCGCCCTCGGCCATCATCGTGCTGGGCCCGGGCGACAGGTCGGCCGCCGAATGGGTGCTGTAGTCGATGGCCTGCGCGTCCTTGCGGTTGCGCTCGTAGAACAGCTCGAGCCGGTTGTAGGCGATACCGAACAACAACGGCCGAAAGCGGTGGGTGTCGCGGATCCGCAGCTTGCCATCGAGACAGGCCATGAATGTCTCCTGGACCAGATCGGCGGGGTCTCCCGAGATCTCTTTGGAGAAACAACCGCACCATCGCCGGGTCGTCGCGTTCGAACAACGTCTCGCCGGGCCCACGATCACCCGCACGCCAGGCTTCGAGCAGCGCCGTGTCGGGGCTGGACACCGTCGAAGGACAAGAGGCTCCGCGTGGGGGCTGCGGGGCGGGTGACGGCCACCGTGGCACCGCGGTGCGGGAGCGCGGCGCGGCTTCGCTACGGCGGGTCGGCGTACTGCGGGTGCTCGGCGATCCAGGCGTCGATGCGCTCGGCCACAGGCGGACCGGCGGCGGCCCGGGCTCGGCTCAGCAGCGGCGAGACTGCAGCGGGCGGGTCGCCTCGGGAGGCTCGGGCGCGGGCGAGGCTGAAGCGAAGGCTGGCGACGGATTGCTCGGCATGGCCGGCGGCTTCCCGCAGACGCAGGGCCGTCGCGAGGTGCTCGACCTCCTTGTCCCGCCGACCCGCAGCCTGCTCCAGCTCGCCGAGGGCCTCGTGGACACCCGCCGAGATCGGGTTGTTCTCGCCGATCTGGCCGTCGACCAGCGCGAGAGCCTCGTGCAGTCGGTCTCGACCCTCGGCGAGCTTGCCCTGTGCCGTGTCCACCCGCCCGAGCACGAGCAGGGTCGACACGAGCCGCGGGTGATCGGGCTGGCGGAAGCGGCTGAGCAGGCCCAGCGCACGTTGCCCATGGCGGCGGGCCTGCTCGGGGTTGCCGTGGGACAGCGAGATCGCGGCGAGGTTGTGCAGCAGAGGGACGTGCTTGACGTCGTCGCGGCCCAGGGCCTGTTCCTGGATGTCGAGGGCCTCGGTCAGCATCTCCAGGGCACGCTCGTCGTCGCCTTGTGCTTGGGCGAGGCTGCCCAGGTTGTTGAGCACGGTCGCGACCTGCGGGTGCCTCGGCCCCAAGGAGTAGCGACGGATCGACAGGGCGCGCTCGAGGGCGGGCTCGGCCTGCGCGTACTGCCCTTGCTCGGCGAACAGCCCACCCAGGTTCTGCAACAAGGTGGCGGTGAGCGGGTGGGTCTTGCCGTAGACCTGCTCGGCGATCTCCAGCGCGCGTTGGTACTGGTGCTGGGCGGGGGCGTAGCGGCCGAGGCGTCGCAGCGCGTTGGCGAGGTTGTTGTGGGCGCCAACGAGCTCGCCGTGGCCCTCTCCCAGGGTGCGGCGGCGAAGATCGAGGGCCAGCGTGGCGCGCTCGCGTGCCGCTTCGTAGTCGCCACGGGCCATCTCCACCACCGATTCGGTGGTCCACAGCCGCGCCTCGGCCCGGGGATCGGGGCTTCGCCGCAAGGTTGCCCGGGCGTGGCCGGCCCACGTCATCGCCTCCTCGGGGCGGGCGAGGTGCTCCCCCAGCAACAGCACCAGATCGGTCATCGCCTCGACCCCGGCCTGGTCGTAGGGCAGTGCCTGCGCGGCGATGGCCGCCTCGGTCAGGCTCTCCTCGGCGTCGGCATGCTCACCGGTTGCCAGCAACAGCGCACCGACGCGGCGACCGACGTCCACGAGCAGGGCCGGGTGGTCGATGGCCTTCGCCTCGTCGTAGATCCGCCGTGCGAGCGAGAGGCCGTCGTGGTAACGGCCAGCTGCGATCAGTACATCGACCGTGGCCAGCCGCCGATTGAGCGCCTCGACGGCACGCGCGACCCCGGGGTCCGACGGTGGGGGCGGATCGGGGCTCGTCGCGGGGTGCTGGCATCGAGCGAGGCTCGGCAGCGCATCCACCACCTGTGGGGCACGGCGAACGGTATTGGCGTCGGCCTCCAGCATGAAGCCGACCGTCGCGCGGAGTCGGCCCAGCTGGCGCTCCAAGCACTGCATGCGTCGGTCG
>JAHZJA010001014.1 GCA_022601155.1 Deltaproteobacteria bacterium
CCGCCGTAACACCGCCCCCGTGGCCCATGCCTTCGTTTTTCGTCGGTTGTTTGCGCCCGGCAAACGCCCTCGTCGCGCCTTGGCACGGGCCACGCGGACGGCGTGCCGACCCCACGAGGGGGGCACCACAGGCTGCTAGGCTCGACTTTGGCGGTTTTCCATGGGCCACAACGCCGTCAGCGGCAGCTGCCTGGCGAGGCTGCGCTTCGAAGGCGCATCGGGTCATGCGTCGAGGAGCGAAAACACTGCCACAGCGGTTGGGGGCGGTGTTTTGGCGCGTGGAAAACCGCCAAAGTCGAGTCTAGGTTACGGCTCCGAATCGTCCTCGGAGAGGTAGACGATCGCATTGGACTCCGGAACCGTGAAGTCGCTGAGCCCATCGCCGTTATAGTCCGCGACCAGGAGGGGATCGAACTCGAACCGAATGAAGTGCGTCTCGGTTCGCCCGGGAAAAAACGCGCCATCCCAGTGCGGCTCATCGGGGGTGTAGAAGCGGCCGATGAGAAGCCAGTCGGGGCGCCCCCGGTCTTCGCCGACCGCCACCGTCACGCTGCCGGGGTCCCTGTCGCTGCCACTGTCGAACGCCAACGGCTCGAAGTCGGTCAGGCCCTCTTCGGTCCAGTCGATCACCGTCATCGTCGACCCGGTGTGGAACACGACGAGCTCGTGGTCGTCGTCGCCGTCCATGTCCGCGGCCACGACGGCCTCGAGGGGTGCCGGCCGTGCAAACGTCTCGAGGGGCAAGGTGGTGCCCTCGGCGGATCCGCCTCGCAGGAGCACGAGCGGGGCGGGCGTATCCGCCGAATCGAACGCTGTCATGGCGAGGTCGAGCTGCGAGTCTCCGTCGAAGTCACCGCGAGCCGTCAGGACACGCTGTTCGAACGGCAGCGCGGCGGTACCGACCTCGACCAATGAACCGTCGCGAACGACCCATGCATGGAGTGATCGGTTCTCGTCTTCCCCAGTGAGCGTGAGCAGCTCAGCCTCTCCATCGCCGTCGGTGTCGAGCGCGAGGACGACGGTGGCCTCCGTACTGGCGATGGCCTTCGTCTCCAGTGTTCGACCGTCCAGGACGATGAGACTGCTGTCGTGAACGCCAGGGGCGCCGGCACTGACGGCGATCTCTTCTGCCCCATCGCCGTCGAAATCACCCGCTGCGAGCTGGGAGACGTTCCCCGCGTTGGGGAACGGACCCGGGACCTCCACGAGTGCCCGGCCGAGGTCCAGTGGATCGAACAGCGCGAACGAGAGCGGGTGGAGCGTCGCCCCGAGGAAGGGACGGGTCTCACCACGCATCTCGTTCAGGACGCCGAGCCGATAGTGCTTCCAGCCGTAGAGTGATCCAGCGTCGACCGTCCGGTGACAGAAGGGAGCGGGCAGCGCGGAGTCCGGGCAGTCTCTGGGGGGAAGGGGGCCCGCGTCCTCGTCATCCGCCGGGCTGCAGCCCAACGCCATGCTGCAAAGAGCTGCCGTGGCGACGAGTCGTGCAAACCCGAGTCCACGCATCCTCCCAACGACTGCGCGCCATCGCTCGAATGTGGCTCCTTCTCGGGTCCGGATGGGAGGCCCTCCGTCCAGCCTTCCCGAGGCTTCCCGGGCGGAAGGAACGAGATCGTGCGCCGCTCGGTGCTGCGCTTGCGGACGGACCCGAACACCGAACGCAGTCGGCCTCGGGGGCATGCGCGGGTGTTGATGTGGTGGTGAGCCCCAAGCAGAACACGTCATCGACAACCTCCTCGCTGGTCTCCAGCGAGATGAACGGGACCTCTTCGCGGGGCTCGCCGCCCCCCCGGCGCCGCGTGGCGCTCCATCCCAGGTACCATCATCGAGCCATCAGTGGACTCGCTGTCGGCCTGCCCCGGGACCGGGCGGCAGCCAGCCAGGAGCGCAAGGCCCAAAGAGCAGTCCTGCTCGCACATCTTCTAACAATGCATCAATTGATCCACATTTACGCCCACCAAAACTAACCAATTCCGCGAAGGACGCGGAAAAATGCCCGACCGTCCCATGAGGCACCTGGGACATTGTCCCCGGGGACATGTCTTGACGTAGTGAGATCGATCGGCCGAGGGATTCCCGGTGGGCCGGGAGCGCAACGGCCGAGCACGGTGCAGCTGAGCCTTCGCCTCCTTGGGAGATGTGTCGGGTCCGACGCACAGAAGCCACGGCATGGATGGCACTCCGCCGTTGGCCACCAACGTCGAGCCGTCGCCAGGCAATATTCGCGTCGAAGTACGAAACGCCGGATCGAAACGAGCGGAGCCCCGCACAAACATGGCGACGGCAACCGCCAGGGAGATGAAGGGCTCGGTCCTCGAGCTCGGCGGTGCCGCCCCCCCATTGAACCTGCGGTGGCTCGAGACGCGAGTCACTCCGCATCACAGACGGAACAGACATGCTCAGCCGAGGAATCGCCATCTTCGTCACCGCCGCCTGCGCGACGGCAACATTCGTCCACGCCGATGGAGCGCACGCCAAGTGGGCCCGGCACAATGCCCACGACTGCACCACAGACGACGCATACAGCGGCTGGGGTAACACGATCGATAACAACGGCCCCTACAACATCGACGTCAGCTGCGCTCTCGACGACGACTACCTGTATACGAAGCAAGAGATCGAGACCCTCAACGTCCACGTACATGACGGGCCCGGATATGCGAGTACCTACGCGCGGGTGTGTGTGACCTACTACGATGTCCTGGGCGGGTCCTGCGACAACTGGGCCGCGACTCCCGGCAACAGCAGCGGCAACTACACCCTCCAGCCCCCACTCGGTGCTCTGCAGATCGTCGGCGCCGCAGGAGACTTCGGGTACCTCCGCGTTCTGCTGCCATCGGGCTCCGAGCTCAAAGGCTACTACACCCACGACTGAGGCAACGCCCGATGTCACGATCGACAACCATCCTCTCGCTGCTGCTACCTGCGCTCACGGGCGGTGCCGCGGGCCTTGCCGTCCTGTTCGTCGCCCCGCCAACGGTGGAGACGTCTGCCACCAACTCGGCTCACGACACCGCGGCGGTCAAACCGAAGACCGCTCGTAGAGCGCCTCCGACCGACCTCGCCCGGCCACTGCGCTCCGGGAGTCTCAGTCGCCCCCTGACGGAGCCGCCGACACCAACGCCACCTGTGTACCAGGATGCGGTCGACTCCTTCGGAGAGGACACATCGCCGAGTGACGAGCTCGAGCCCGAGCAACGTCGAGAGCTCGCCCTGGAGTCATGGGAAGGCCAACTCGACGAGCACCGTGGCGAGTCGATCGAGCCGGCATGGGCCAACGGCGTCGAGCCTCAGTTCGAGGCCGATCTACGAGCGCTCGGCGACGGGGCGTTCGAGGTATCCGATGTCGATTGTCGCACGGAGAGCTGCCTGGCCACGCTCCAGTTCGACTCCTTCGAGGACGCCCGGAGCTCGCTCGGCGACCTTCTCCACAGCCGGTACCAAGTGAACTGCGGGACCACCACGGTGATGGTGGAGCCCGACGACACCCTCGGCCCCTACTCGGCCGAGCTGTTGTTCGACTGCGCCTCTGCCCGAGGTGTCTAGCAGCCCCCTCACGCACAGAGCTCGCCGATCGCGGCTCGGAGGTTGAAGCACCGCATCGGGGCCGGGCACGTCGCCTCGTCGCGTTGGAAGACCGAACCGAGGAGAAGCGGCGTCGCTCGGCTCACCGATGGTGAGGATCTGTTCCGCGCGGATGCGCATCACAGGCCGTGGAGCGCGATGGTGTGGAGGGCGGTGGCGCAGCCGATATCGTGGCCGCCACCGATGCTCGGGATCGTGATCCGCGTGGCATGGTCTTGCTCCTCGAGCCCGTGTCGACCACGGGCACAGACCGGGTTCGGCGACGCGGTGGCGGCCGGACTGGAGTGTTCTCGATGGCCTGCGACGGGGTACTCGCCGCGAGGCATCACTGCCATGGCGACCGCTGATGTCAGCGCGAGTCTCGACGCGTGCGAATCGGCATCGGGGCCGGCCCACCGGGCCTCGTTCGCACCATGTGGTGGGCTGTCATACCCGTCCCTTTAAGGGGTGATTAAGCGGCGACCGCGGGCTCGTGGGGGCACGTTGACCACCAACCCAACCGCAGCGTCCCGTTCCCATGCACATGGCTGGGACCCCCCACCAGGCGGACGACCATGATCACCATTCGACACGAGCAGCTGGACGCTCTTCGCCAGCCGCACTCCGACCCCTTCGAGCGCCGCCTGTGCGACGCCATCGCGAAGCACTACCCCGGCGAGGTCGAGCTCGACCCCGAGGGCACCCCATCCCTCGTCCGCCACGCGCTGCGGACCGGATGGCGGCACGGGGTCGAGGACGAGGATTCCCTGACGCGGCTGGTGTTGCTGATGGTCCAGCTCGGCCGCGACTTCGAGCGCTCTCCCGACCGTGCGCGGGCGCTCGCGCGGCTGCAGCACCCGCGCTTGCCCGGTCGGCTCAAGGTCGAGCTCGTCGCGAGCGTCTTGCAGGCTCGCACCGGGGGGCGCGTGGTCTCCCGCACGCGGAGGGCAGCATGAGCCACAAGGAATGCCCCGAGTGCAGCGCGGCCCTGGAGTGCCCCGGTCACGGCGCCGTACAGCGCCCCCTGGTGGCCCCGTGTTCGGACAAGCGCGGCGGCCTGTGGGTGTCGGTGCACGACACCGCGGGCGTCGAGGTACCGGGAGTCCCGGTCGCGGTCGACGGACGCACCGTGACGACCGACGCGACCGGACTGGCCGCCTTCGATCCGCTCGAGCAAGGCGCATACACCATCGAGCTGGGCACGCTCCCGACCGCGGTGGCCGAGCGCTTCGCGCTCCCGGCCGTGCCTCGCATCGACGGGCTCACCGTGACCAAGGGGAAGATCGAGCTGGCGGACATGGTGCTGCGGCGCCGGCCTACGCTCGAGGTCAAGGTCTCGCCAGCCACCGACGCCGAGGTCATCGTGACCCATGGCGGCAGCGGGAAGAGCCGCTCCGCGAAGACGCGCAACGGCACCGTGGACTTCGGCGTCGTCGAGGTTGGTGTGTACAACGTCCGGGTTCAGCGCAATGGTGACGGGAACGACGAGCACCAGGCCGAAGAGGCCCGTGTCGAGATGGATTACGAAGACCGCGGGAGCGTCGCCGTCGAGCTCGCGGACGTGGTCAACCCGCTCATCGACGTCGACGACAACCGTGAAGCGCTGGCCGTCCGCGGCGATCGACTCACCGTGACCCTGCGCGCTGACGGTCCCTTCCAGGGACGGGGCCAGCTCCGCGTGACGGCCGGTGCCAACCACATCCGCGTGTACGAGGGCAACCAGGCGCTGGCGATGAACAACAACCGCCACGACTTCGCCCAGGTCGACGAAGACGGGGTGGTGGTGGAGCTCGAGGCCATCGGGGCGAGCGCCTACGAAGGCGTCACGCTCGAGTGGGAGCTGCTGAGCAACACGATCCAGACCGGGCCTCCGGCGACCACCGATCTCACCGCGGTGGAGGCGACGCTGGTCATCCACGACGCCAACAACCAGCCGCTGGCCCGCCCGGTCGCCACCGGAACCGGTCGGGTGCTGCTGCGGGGTGACGCTCCGCGGCCGCGCGCCAGGATCACGATCGCCTGCCTGCCCACCGAGTTCGAGGACCAGCTCAGGCTCATCGACCGCAACGGCGGCGCCGTGACCCTGCACGCAGCGGCCGCGGGGGGCAACGCGATGCCGCTGCCGCATCGGTTCGACACACCGCTGCCCCCGCAGCTGTACGTCGAGGGTATCCGGACCAGCGCAGGCGCAGGCGCCGACGCGCTGGACCTGGCCATCATCGACATGGCCGATCGGGCGGACCACGTCGTGCTGACCGTGGCCGAAGCCTCGCTCGAGGTCTGCGGCCCGCGCCCCGCCGAGGGCGAGCCCCCACCGCTGGCCGCCGCGGTCAAGCGCAACCCGGGTCGCGCCCTGATAGGTCAGCCGTGGAGCCATACCAGCCCCCGCGCGCTGGTGCGGGTGCGCAAGACACCCGTCGATGCCCCGTGCACGCTGCGGCTGCGAGCGGGCGCCGCGATTGCGCTGCGGCACAACGAGCGACACACGGACGGAGAGGTCGCCACCGCGCTCCCGCGCTCGATCACGGCGACCGCCTTCGCTCAGGCCCACACCGCCTCTGGCGACGGCCTGGTGCTTTGGGCCGAGGGCGCGGGACTGGCGGCCACCCCGACGCCCCTTTCGCTCGACATCGAGGACGTCGCCGACGACTGCGACGCGGTCGGATTCACGGTCGAGATGGCGACGGTCGACGTGGCGGTCGAGCGCAGCGATGAAATCGCTCTCACCGGCGAAGTCCGCGTCCAGCTGTACCCTCCTCGCGGCGACGAGGTCCTGTTCTCGGAGCCGGTCGACGCCGCGGGCAAGGTCCAGTTCCGCGTGCCCCCGGCCTCCTATCGGGTGGGGGTCGTTCCGGCCGACGGCCTGGCCGAGGCTGCCTTCCGGATCCTGCGCAAGCCTGACGCGGCAGCTCCGGGCGGTGTCGACCAGTCCCTCACCGTGTCGATCGAGGCCAAGCTCGGTACGGCCACCTCGCTGGACTACGAGCTCGCTCCGCCGTACGACAAGGTTCAGTTCATCGGTTACCGCATCGTCACGGGCCCGTATATGGGCACCGACCAGCCGGCGCCGGGAGGGGATGCCGACGTCGCGGTCGATACGGACATCACGGCCCGCTGCGACATCATGAAGGCGGCCATCGAGTACGCCCAGGACCAAACCGACATCGACCCCGCCGCCACCACGCTGAAGGTCTTCATGGGGCCGGAGTTCTTCTTCCGCGGCAAGAACGGGGCCTATCCCGTCGAGACGCTGTCGACGATTCCCCACAAGATGCGGCAGGAGACCGAAAAGACCAAATACAAGGACTGGATGTTCGTGCTCGGCACCGGGATCGGGTCGCGGCCCGAGTGCGAGCTCGTGGAGCATCCGGGCACCGCAACGAGAAACAACGAGAACTCCGCGGCGTTCAGCTTCGAGTGTCCACCGGATAGCCCGTTGGTCAACGTCGCCATCGGTTGGTCCGTACGCGTGTCGGCGACGGGGAATCTTTGGTCCACACACAAGGGTGTCGGACGAGTCAACTACAAGCGCCGCCAAACGCTACCGAGCGGCAACGTTCGGGTCCTCATCCTGTGCGAGGGAGTTCCGACCTTTCCCGTTGAGCGAAAACCCTGGGCTGTCATGGGCCAAGCGATGGTGCCGGGCTTCAAGCTGTACCTCCAGCCCGACGGCGCGACGACGAAACACCGAGTCCCGAGCCCCGAGGTGAGCCTTTGCTACGGCTCCGTGGAGTTCGATTGCGCGCACGTGCCCCGGTCGGGGAGCTGGAAGGGCTACTACATCGGCCAGGGGGAGTTCCGCGGCTACATCACCGATTCGGTGCAGCTCCCCGGAGGGAGCTACCGCGTCAACTACGACCGCCTCACCAAGGAACAGGTCAACAACGGGCGGGGCGTGACCCTGATCGACCCCCGGAAGACCGAGATCTTCAACGTCGCCTTCGTCCAGCAGGGAGGGACTGCGACCTCGATGAGTGCCGACGGCCACGGCCTCCGCGACGCCGTCATTCTCAAGGAGAGCATCTCATCGATCGATTTCGAGGGTCGGGACTACGGGGACCTGGAGTTCAACGAGGAGCATGCCCACTTGGCCACGCTCGACGGTGACCCGATGACGCGTCTGATTCCCACCCTCGGCTCCACCGACCAGCTGGGCGTCGCCGCCACCGATACCAACATGAACGAGACGACCGACCACGGTCTGGGCGGGGGCTCCATCTTCACGATGCACGACATTCGGTTCGGCCTCGAGGTCTGCCTCGATCACGCCAAGGGGCGACTGCGTCGGCACTTCACCGCGGGGGAGGCGACAGCCGGAGAGCGCCAGATCCAGGTGCACCTCATCCCTTCTTGCGGCATGAGCATCAATGCCGCGCGCTGCCGACCCAACACCCTGGTGTTCAACGCCGACCGCGTGCACTCGACCGCTTCCCGTGACGCAGGGGCCAACCTGCTCATTGCGGAGGACGAGGTGGTGTACGATCCCACGCCCGTCCCCGCCGGCATCGACCCCGGCGTCTACTTCCCGCAGTACCCAACCCTCCCCGCCGGGATCAAGATCTATCCCGCGCTGGACAAGCCGGCGCCCACCACGGTGTGAGGGTTGTGATGTCGCCTCGGTCGCTACCCTCCGATCGGCACGGTAGGGATCACGAAGATCGCCCCCGCATCTTCCGGCGGTCGCTGGCTGTCGGAGACCTCGGCGTAGAAGAAGAAGCCGGTCAGGTCGATGCCTGCTCCTAGCAGCGGCACGGTGATCACCTGGTCGGTGCTCGAGACGGCGCCCGACAGGGTGCCGTCGAGTTCGAGCACGAGGCCGTCGGGGACTCCGGACTGCGGAATGAGCACGTCGAAGCCGGCGGGCAGGGGCTGCTCGGACCAGGAGTAGGGCGCAAGCCCCCCGTCGGCCATCAGCTGGGCGGAGTACGGCACCTCGACGCCGGGCACGATCGCCAGCAACGGCAGCACGATGATCTGGAGGACGAGCAGATCGTACTGGGGCTCACCCACCACCGTCAGCGGACGGAGATCGACCTGCAGCGAGAAGTCCTGCTCGTCGTAGCCGGGGGGCTTCTGATCGTCGACGACCCGAACCTGGAAGTCGAACGGTCCCGGCGCGAGCGGAGTGCCGGTGATCGCCCCGGCTGCGTCCACGAGCAGCCCCTCGGGCAGAGAACCGTCCACGACGAACCATCCGTACGGAGGCTCGCCACCCAGCGCCAGCAGCGGGACGTTCACCTCGACTCCCTCGTCGAGGGTCCCCAGGTCCGGCAGGGTGATGATCGTCAGCGGCTCGGAGTGCACGGTGAGCGAGAAGCTGCGCTCCGCCGTGTCGCCGACGGCATCGCCGACGCGGGTGCGCAGCACGTAGTCACCGGGCTCCTCGGGTCGACCGCCCAGCGTCCCGTCGGCGCTCAGGCTCAGCCCCTCGGGGACCTCGCCGTCGACGATGCTCCACACATAGGGCGTCGTCCCCCCCGTGGCCCGCAGCGGAGCGGCGTACTCGAACCCGATGGTGGCTGGCGCGAGGAACTCGGTGGTCACAGAGAGCACCGCGCTGCCGCATACACCGTCCACACAGATGTCGCCCTCGGCGCAAGGCTCGGACTCCCACGCCGTCCCCTCGGGGTTGCACCGAAGGACCTCCGC
>JAHZJA010001015.1 GCA_022601155.1 Deltaproteobacteria bacterium
CGCGACCTCGCGGATCTGCTCGGCGAGCAAGCTTCGCGCCCGGTGCAACCGGCTCCGCACGGTGCCTCGCGGGACCTCCAACACCGCGGCGATCTCCGACGAGTCCAGTCCCTCCCAATACCGCAGCTCCACCAACAGCTGGAGATCGAGCGGTACCCGACGCAGGGCGGCGCGCAGCAGCTGGAGCTCTTGGCGCTGGGCGAGCACGGCCGATGGGCGTGGCCCCACGTCGTCGAGGCTCTGTACGGCCGGGTCGAGGTGCGGACGTCGGCGGCGCGACCGGAGCTCGCCGAGCAGCTCATACCGCGCAATGCCCAGCAGGTAGGCGCGAAACGTGCCCTCGCCCCGGAACCGGTCCACCCGTTGGACGCACGCGGTGAAGGTCCGCTGTACGAGGTCCTCCGCGTCGCCGTCGATCTTGCCGTGGAAGAACCGATGCACCAATGGCACGTAGCGCCGAAGCAGTTGGTCGGCGGCCTCCTTGTCGCCCCCAGCCCACGCGGTGAGCAGCTCCTGGTCGGTCATCGTCCGCGGGCGAGGGTACCAGGGGGCTCGAGCGTGGCGGGCGGGCTGCTACGCTCGCGCGCAGCGATGTCCCAGGGCCTGCGTGAAGGCGATCCGACGACCCCACTGGGCACCGGTCGCATCTGCGATGCGCGCCAGCCCCCGCACCCGGTGGAGCAAGCGTTCGTGCTGGGACGGGTGCTCGAGGGCATCCTGGGGCAGGGGGACGCCTCCGCGAAGCTGGGACGCTATCGCCTCGACCAACGACTGGGTCGCGGCGCCCATGGGATCGTCTGGCAGGCCCACGACCCCAAGACCGACCGCACCGTCGCCCTCAAGGTGCTGGAGTCAGCAGGCCCACAGGCGTGGCCACGGCTGCGCGACGAAGCCCGGGTGATGGCACGGCTGCAGCACCCCGGCATTGCCTCGGTGTTCGAGATCGGACGGGAAGGCGACGCGGTGTTCGTGGTGATGGAGCGGGTGTGGGGGCAGACGCTACGGCAGTGGCTGTCGGTACCCCGCTCGGCGGCGGCGGTCCTCGATGTGTTTGGGCAGGCGGCCCGAGCCCTGGGCGCAGCGCACGAAGCCGGGGTGGTCCATCGCGACTTCAAGCCGAGCAACGTGATGGTCACCGACCAGGGGCGCGCCAAGATCCTCGACTTCGGGGTCGCGGTGGCCCGGCGTCCCAACGGCGAAGGCCTGGTGTCCGCGGGGCCGACCCACGATGCGGTCGTGGGTACGCCGCCGTACATGGCGCCCGAGCAGCTCCGTGGAGAAGCGGCGGATGGTCGCGCCGATCAGTTCGCGTGGTGCGTTTCGCTGTGGGAGGCGCTGACGGGGACCCGGCCATTCGATGCCACGACCGTCAAGGGGCGGCTGGCGACGATCGCCACCGGACCCCCACGACTGCGGGCCGACGGCCTCGGCCGCGGTGTCGCTCGCGTGATCGAGCGGGGCCTCTCGGCGGATCCGGCACGACGGTGGCCCTCGATGATCGCCCTCGAGACGGCGCTGCAGGGGCGGGGGCGGAGCGTGGTGGGTCTGGCTGCCGCGGGCGCGGCTGCGGTCGTCGTTGCGGGTGCCGTCGCCCTCGACTCGTCGTCGACGACACCGTGCCAAACACGAGCCCTCACCGCCGCGATCCTCCCAGACGGTGCGCTCGACCGAGCTGCCGCTGCGGTGCAATCGGTGGGCCCCCCGATCACGCAGACCTGGCCGAAGATGTCCCGCCGCCTCACCGCCTACGCCGACCGCTGGGTCGAGCAATCGCACGCGGTGTGCCTGGAGTCGGGTGGCGGGCCCCGGGTCGATCGCATCCGCGGATGCCTTGCCGATCGTCGCCGGGCCTTCGTGGCGCTGGTCGAAGGCCTTGGTACGGTCGACATGCAGGGAGCGTTGGCAGCCGAAGCGGCGATCTCTGCCTTGGCACCCGCCGCCGACTGCCGGGCGCTCGCCGCCGTCGAAGGGGCCCCGCCGCCGCCGCCCGCCGATGCCGTGGAGGGGGTCGAACACGTACGCGCGCAGCTCGAGGCGGGCCAGGTCCTCAACACGCTGGGCCGCGGGGCACAGGCGCTGACGACCTTGGAGCAGGCTCTCGATGCCGCGGTCGCCACCGACTACGCACCGGTCATCATGGAGGCTCAGCTCCACCTGGGGCTATTGGTGTCTCGCCGTGACTATGGGCGCGGAAGGGAGCTGCTCGAGCGTGCGTTCGCGGGGGCGACCACCCTGTCCAACGATCAGGTGGCGGCGCGGGCTGCCGTACGGTTGTTCCTCGTCGCCGCGGAGGGGGCAGACCACGATGCCGCGGCCCGCTGGTTGGGTCAGGCTCAGGCGGCGGTCGAGCGCGCGTTGCATCAGCCTCAGCTCGAGATCGAGCTGGCCAGCGCTCGGATGGCAGCGGCAGCCACAGCCGCCGATTTCGAAACGGCGCTGGTCCATGCTCGCTACGCGGAGCGAGTGGCGCGCGAGTCGAGCGGCATTCCTCGGGTGGTGGCCGCACGGGCGCAGCTGCGGGTGGGCAACGTCCTTCGGTTCTCCGGTCAGCCTGGGCAAGCCCAGCGGATGCTCGAGCGGTCCGAGGAGGAGCTGTCGGCGCTCGTGGGCCCGCTCGATCCCACGATGTTGTCGCTGTGGAACGCGGTGGCGCTGGTGCGTACCGACCTCGATGACCTGGCGGGTGCTCGGCAGGCGCAGACTCGGGCGTGGGACATCGCTCGGGTTGCGCACCCCCCCGGTCACCGCAACCGTGTCGCCGTGGAGATCAACCTCGGCGGGATGTGCTCGGAGCTCGGCGACGATCGGTGTGCACGCGAGCACCTCGACAATGGACTCGCCGAGGCCGAGCAGTGGCTCGGTCCCCACCACCCCGACACCGCGTTGGCGCTCGGGATGCTGGCGGTGCACCACGAGCAGCAGGGGCAGCTCGAAGTCGCGCTCGGGCTACGCCGCCGCCAGGTCGCGATCTACCGAGAGGCGTTCGGCCCGGCGCACCCCAACACCCGCGCCGCTGTCGACGAGCTCGCCGAGGCCGCCCAGCGCGTGTCTCCGCGCAGGCCCGGCCCAATCGGGGACGCGCCTCCGTGAATCGGGCAGCGGTGGACGCGCTCGGGCTGCGCTTTCGCCGGTTTTTGGACCCTACCGATCCAACGTGCTTGGAAGGTCGTCGAGGGCAGCATGGCGATCATCGAACTCACCGACGTGACCCTGACCTACGGACGTGGCCGACGCAGTCGTGCGGCCTTGCGTGGGGTCAGTGTCTCTGTGCTCGAAGGGGCGTTTGCGGTGTTGATGGGCCCGTCGGGCGCGGGCAAGAGCTCGCTGCTCAAGCTCATCCTGGCGATGGAGCGCCCCGACATGGGCACCATTCGCGTTGCGGGCCGCGACATCCACCGACTGCGCAAGGGCAGCATTCCGTACCTGCGTCGCAATGTGGGAGCGGTGTTCCAGGACTTCAAGCTCCTGCTCGATGCCAACCCCATGGAGAACGTGGCGCTCGCGCTTCAGGTGCTCGGCATGCCGCGACGCGAGGTGCGGGAACGAGCTGCCTCGGCGCTTCAACGCGTGGAGCTCGATCCCTCGATCCGCCGCCCCGCTCGCTGCCTGTCCGGTGGTGAGCAGCAGCGCGTCGCCATCGCACG
>JAHZJA010001016.1 GCA_022601155.1 Deltaproteobacteria bacterium
ACAGCAGCGCCTCGGCGATTTGCCGCTGTGTCCTTCGTACCTCGGCGAAGCTCTCGTGGGCCGCCCCGTCGATCCACAGCACCGGACATGCGAACTCTTCGGCAAGCCGACCGGCCATGACGGTGGCCAGCGCCGTCTTGCCCACTCCATCGGGACCGGCAATACAGCACGGCTGCGGGGCTTCGGTGCGTAGCCACTGGTCGAGCATGCGGACCTCCAGCTCGCGACCGAACCACGGCTCGGGAATGGGAGGCAGCGAGAATCCGTGCAGCTCGAGCTCGTCTCGTTGCTCCGCAGGCGAGGACCAGACCAACTCGCGCATGGTCACTCCGAGGGTCCGGGCGAGCCGCTCGAGCGTATCGGGGGCGATCCGGTACCGATGGCGTAGGTCCTCGGCTCGAGCGATGGTCCGCACGCTCATCCCCAACGAGCAACGAAGACTCACCTCCTCAGCGAGCTTCTCCCGCGACCAGCCCAGTGACTCCCGTCGCCCCCGCAATCGCTTCGCATCGACAGGAACGCCCCGGGGCCGCCCCCACGAGGGCTGTGGGCCATGATGCGACCACGCGCCAGGGGTTGGCTCAGCGTGTTGCGACACCGTGACCGCGCATCCAGAGTGCGGATTCGACGCAATTTGCGGCGCTCCTCATTGATCTACGGGCGAATTCGAGGGCTCGCTCAGACGGGAGGACATAGCCGCAGTCCTGCATGCCCATTGGTAGCCGCGGCCGCGCCAACGATTGCGCGCACTCGAAAAAGATTTGCCCGACCACATCGTGCGACCTCGTCGCCCCGAGTTCGAGTCGTACGACACCGCAAGGTTGTTCGATTTCGCCCGGCATCCGACACGACGGACCTCGACGCGAAAACCCATGCTACGATCTCTTGCCGGGTATCGAGAGTACGGGTGAAGACCGACGAGGAGTTGTTGAAGGCCTGGCGGGCAGGAGACTCTGCGGCCGGTGCCACACTGTTCGAACGCCACTACGCGACAGTCTATAGGTTCTTCTGTAACAAGGTCCCCGAGCCTCGAGACTTCATCCAGCTCACCTTCGTCGGCTGCTTGGAGTCTGTCGGGGGTTTTCGTCAGGATGCGGCGTTTCGAACGTTCCTCGTGGGCATTGCCATCAATGTGTTGCGCAACCACTACCGCCAACAGGGCCGTGGCGCCCGGGGTATGGACGTCCTGGAACGATCGTTCACCTCGGATCTCGGGCACTCCCCCAGCGCCGTGATCGAGGCTCGAGATCAAGACCGCCTGCTACTGGCGGGTCTGCGGCGCCTCCCGGTCGAGTCGCAGGTCCTCGTCGAGCTCCGGTTTTGGGAGGGCCTCAAGGTCACCGAGCTCGCGGAGTTGCTAGACCGACCGCTCGGGACGATCAAGACGCGAATACGTCGAGCCATGGAGCTACTGCGGCAGCACATCACGGAGTTGGCCACGTCGCCGCAGGGACTCTCCAGCACCCTAACGACTCTCGACCAGTGGGCCGAGCAAGTACGCTCGGCTTGATCGTCCACTTTGCCGTGCGAGGGATCGTCCGTGTCTGCTGACAACGTCCTCGAGGATCATCTCGCACGGCTCGATCGAGCTCGCCTCGGAGGGGAGTCTCAAGAACACGACAAACAACGGATCCGGGCCGAGTTGTTCGGCGCCGATCCCCCGCCGCCTCGCCGGATCGGTCGCTTCGAAATCGAGGGCTCGTTGGGACACGGGGGGATGAGCACGGTGTTTCGGGCCTTCGACCCCCGACTCAATCGCCACGTCGCCATCAAGGTCATGGACCAGCGCCTACGAGAGCAACACGGTCGGCGTCTACTGATCGAGGCGCAAGCGCTCGCAAAGCTCCGTCATCCCAACGTCGTAGAGGTCTACGAGGTCGGCCAAGACGGCGACCGCATGTTCATCGCGATGGAGTTGCTGACCGGGGAGACCCTCGAGCACTGGCAGCGGCGGCCCCATCCGTGGCGCAAGTGTCTCCACGTCTACATCCAAGTGGGCCGGGGCCTCGCCGCCTCCCACGACGCGGGGATCGTCCACCGCGACTTCAAGCCCGCCAACTGCATCCTGGAGGGCGATCACGCCCGCGTGCTCGACTTCGGGCTCGCCAGAGTACTCGACTCCGCCGACCGCCGGTCTACACGTCAGGGCTCTGCCTCGGCCTCCAATGTCACCGAAGTGGCAGCAGTCGCCTCTTCGATCTCCTCGGCCGGTACCGCAGCGCAGACAAGCGACGCGGTGGTCGGTACGCCTGCCTACGCCGCCCCCGAGCAGTGGCTCGGGCAGCCCGCCGACCACCGAGGCGACCAATTCAGCTACTGCGTGGCGGTTTACGAGGCCCTGTATGGCCAGCGCCCCTTCGTAGACCACGCGCGGACCGTCGTGACGCCGACAGCGTCGGGCATCGACTCGCCGCCTCGCAACCATCGCCCCAACAATGTGCCCCAGCGAGTGCTTCGCGTGCTGCGGCGCGGCCTGTCCCATCGGCCCGAGGATCGCTGGCCCTCGATGCACCAGCTCCTGGCTGAGCTGGAGCGCCTTTCGACGCCGTCTGCTCCGCGGTGGATGACGGCGGGGTTGGTCGCCGGGCTGACCTGCACCGGGGTCGGTCTGTGGCGATACGCCGAGGTGGGATTCCGTTGCGACGGTGCGTCCGAGCAGCTCGCACAGATATGGGGCCCGGACCAACATCGTCGGGTACGCGACGCGATCCTGGAGACCGGCCTGCCCTACGCGCCGGGCACGTGGCGGCACGCCAAGGATCGACTCGATGCGTACGCCGAGGCGTGGGCCGACAAGCACACGGAAATCTGTGAAGCAACCGCGGTACGCCAACAGCAGTCGAGCGCGGTCATGGACCTGCGCTTGGGCTGCCTGCGCGAGCGCAGGCAGCACCTACAGGCGCTGGTCTCCGTGCTGGATGGAGCCGACTCGGGGAT
>JAHZJA010001017.1 GCA_022601155.1 Deltaproteobacteria bacterium
CGAGCGAGACATCGTGTCGGGGCTGCTAGGGATCGCCCACCTCCAGCGGATGCAGGGTGACCGCGGTGTTGAAGCAGCCGGTCGCCTCGACCGTGGGATCGACGATCCACATGAAGTCGTCCAGCGGGTCCGGGGAATCATCGGTCCCGTCGAACACCAAGAACTCCCCCCCGACTCCCGACAGCGACCCCGAGACCGTGGCGCCATCGGCGAGCTGCTCGAGCGTGGGCGGTGTATCGAAGGTGATCTCGACCGTGTCCATCAGGCCTTGCAAGAACGAGAACGACGCGACGATGGTGAAGTTGTCGACGACGGCGGTGCCGCTGATGGTGGCCGGCAGGGTCTCGCCCGAGCCGAGGTCGATGGGAGGGTCGAACGTCACCACCCAACGGTCACCGTCATTGGTGTTGCCCCATTGCGGTGGCTGAAGCCGGAGCTCGAGCAGGTGAACCGTGCCGTCGGGGTCGGTGGCATCGAGCTCGAAGATGAAGAACAGCTCGGCATCGCCACCGGTTCCCGCGACGCAGTTGACCATCTCACCGGCCACGGCCGTCTCCATGCGAGGCGCTGGATCGCACATGAAGTCGATCGCCGAGCCATCGACACAGGCCTCGAGCGGGGTGCCGTCGACATTGCCCGTGCCGTCACCGGTGCCGCTGCCGTCGGTCCCCGTGGTGTCGTCGATGCCGGTGTCAGGGGAACCCGTTGGGGCCGCATCGGTAGAGGAGCTGGTTGGGGTGCCTTCGGTGGCCGACGCCGACCCATCATCCTCGCTGTCTTGCTGACCCGCGTTGCACGCGAGCAATCCCAGGCCAACTACGCCGAACAACGTCCATCGCATCATCATGTCTTCAACTCACTTCAATCCAAGAGGTAGGGCGGCCAGATACCGATAGAGCGGCCGCGGGACGAGACCCAAGCGTACGGCATTGGAGCGACAGCCGTGGGCATGGTCGGTCCACGAGGTGTTGTTGCCCCGAGGCGCGAGGGGTTCACCGCGGACGGAAATCAAGTCGTGGGGCCGGTCCTGGGGCGTTCTCGTCGAATTGAAGCAGGGTGGGCACCATGCAACGATGGAGCCCGCGTGTTGGGTTTCGTGTTCCGTTGGCGATGGGCGGCGGTTGCCGCGGCGTTGGTGGCCTGTGGTCCAACCGAGCAGGACCGCGCGCTGGACGAGTGCCGCGCGCTCCACGAAGCCAAGGACCACGAGCAGGCACGTACGCGCTGTGCGGCGGTGTTCGTGGCCTACGGTCAGCCGGAGGCCGCCTCGCTGTCGGCCCGGAGCAGCTTCTTCTCCGAGCACTACGACGAACTGGGGCCGTGGCTCGAGCGCGTGGAGCCGGGCCTGCCGGTGGCCGAAGTGGAGTACCTGCTGGCGAGTGTGGCGTTGCGACACGACGACCTCGAGCGCGCGCTGCAGCACCTGCGGGAAGCGGAGCACCAGCTGCGCAGCGTGAGAGCGTGGGCCAAGGCCGCCAAGGTCAGCGCCAAGATGGCGCACACGGTCTGGGACGCGGGACGGTTCGAGCAGGCGCATGCCCACCTGCTGGCCGCGGTGACCCACGCCGAAGCCTCGGGGGATCCGGCGCTCATGCTGGAGTATCGCATCACGCTCTCGGAGTTCTTCATCGACATGGGGGCGACCCGACTGGCGCGCCAGTGGCTCTCCCATGCCCGTGACGGCCCTCCGGTGGACGATGCTCGCCTGCAGGCGCGGCTGGTGTTCCAAGAAGGACTGCACGCTCGGATCGACGAGCAGTGGGATGCGGCGGTGGTGGCCTACGCGCAGGCGCTCGAGTCGTTCGAGGCGGCACAGCAGTGGTACGAGGCCCGGGCTGCGCACATGAACCTCGCGCAGATGCACCTCCGGGCGGGCAGGGTGGATGCCGCGCGGGCCCAGGTGGAGCAGGCAGCGACCACCCTGCGCCGGGCCGAGGAACAAGGGTATGCCTCCGGCCCCAACGAGCGCTGCTCGATCGCCCACCAGCGTGCATTGGTGGAGCTGGCCGCCGGGCGGCCCGATGCTGCGCTGGCGTTGGTGGATGCGGTCTCGGGTGACGCCGTCCCCCCCGACTGGGGCTGGCGGCTCGCGATCGTTCGGGGCCGAGCCGCCCTGGCCGCTGGAGATCGAGGCAAGGCTCGGGCGGCGCTGCGGGAAGCGGTGGATGCCGTCGAGGCCCTGCGTCGACGAGCGGGCGGCCTGGAGTTTCGGCACTTCACGGTCGAGCGGCGTCGCGAGCCCTATGAGCGTCTGTTCGCGCTTCATGTCGACGATGGCGACATCGTGGCGGCGCTGGACATCTACGAGCGGGCCCGGGCCCGGGCGCTGGTCGAGGCGTTCGTCCGAAACCACCGCGAGTCGGTGGAGGCCGAGCAAGCCCTTGCCGGACTCGCTGGGCTGCGCGCCATGGCCTCGCGATGGTCGGAGCCGGTGGCATCGGCGGACGCAACCGACCCCACGCCGACCCTGGCCGGGGTGAGCGTACTGGGGCACCTGGTCACCCGCGACGAGACCTACGAGCTGACCTTCGATGGCCACGGCTGGGAGGTTCGGCGGCTGGGGCTCGGTCGGCAGGCGCTGCGGCGAGCTGTCGAGGATGCGCGGCCGGGAATCGAGCCAGGCTGGGACCATCTACGGCAACGGCTCGCCCCGCTCGCCGACCGCCTTCCGCTGGGGCAGCCCGTCGTCATCATGGCCGAGCCCATCCTCGAGCGTGTGCCCTGGGCCGCGCTCGCGATCGATGGCGTGCCGATGGTCGAGCGTCATGCGCTGTCGGTGATGCCCAGCCTCGCGACGGCGCTGGTCTGGTCTGCAATGCCGCCCTCGACACGCGGTGGCGGGCTGGTCGTGGCCGATGCGCGCGGTGACCTGCCGGCCGCGCGGGCGTCCGCCGAGCGGTTGTCGGCCGGGCTGGGCCTGCCCGTCGTAGTGGGCTCCGCGGCATCACGGCCAGCGCTGAGTGAGCGGGTCGTGGACCTGTGGCACTTGTCGGTGCACGCCGGGACCGACCCCCGCGGGGCCTGGGTCGAGCTGGCCGACGGGCGGCTGTACGCCGACGAGATCGGGGCGTGGAGCGATGCCCCCACGCACGTCGTGCTGGCCGGCTGTCGGTCTGCCATCGACGATGACCCCGGAGTGTGGGGAGCATTGCCGGCTGCGTTCCTCGCCGCGGGAAGCCGTCGCGTGGTGGCCACGTTGCGCCCCGTGACCGACGACGATGCCGCAGCGGTGGTCGCCCAGTTCTACGCCGAGGGGGGGCAGCACGATCCCATCGGCGCCCTCGCTCGGGCCCAACGCACCCTGCGGGCGCGAGGCTGGGCGCCAGCGCGCTGGAGCCCCTACATCGCAATCGGGATGCCCGCGAAGGATCGAAATCCATCGGCGCTCACACCAACGGAGAACAGATGAACTCGTCGCTCATTGTCACCACCACCGCCCTCCTGACTGTGACGCTCGCAGGCTGTGAGACCGAGTGTCCCAAGTGCCCGCCCGTTCCCACGTCGGCCCAGGCCACGCAGCGTGGTGTAGCCAAGACGGCGCTCCCGGCCAGGCCGACGAAAGTGGTCAGCGCCGCCCCGGTCGCGACCGTCGGCGGGGGCGGCAACGGCGACGATGGGCCCATCGTGCAGCACTGGACGGCCCCCATGTTCGGGGCGAAAGGCAAGCCCATGGGGACAGCGTTTGGCGCGGGCGGACAGGTGGTGTTCGTTCCGGAGCTGAAAGGCGGCTTCAGTGAATTTGCCATGGAAGGGCTCGGCGGGCTCGCACCGACGATGAGCATGAGCACTGCCACCACGACGGCCATGACGACGTCCTTGGACTGTCGGTTCGTCATCGTCGACGATGCGGAGCAGATCATTGGGGCGGTCACGCCCCTCGAAATCGCCACGATACCGACCGTGGTGCTGGCGACGTCGGGTCTCATCGAGAGCATCCAAGAGTGGGCTGCGGGTGGAGGTCTCGGGGGCCCCGAGGGCGAGCCGATGTTCGAGATCAAGCCGATCAGTCGCCCGCCTGAAGATGTTGCTCCTCCGGAGACGCCGCTCTCCGCCGGGCAGTACGCCTGGTCTGGGGGCAAGTGCTCCGATCCGGACATCGACTGCTTGTCGGCCGAGCCACCCGGTGAGGTGTTGATGATGTGCTCGGACGAAGAGGGCGAGGAGGCCAAGGCCAGCGGCACGTTGCCCGAGGACTGTGTGGAGCAGTGCGGGGACAGTGGCTGCGGGGAGACGGTGTGTCAGGCCAACTGCGGCAGCTGTGACACGTTTTGCGACGCCACCGGACTGGCGGCCAG
>JAHZJA010001018.1 GCA_022601155.1 Deltaproteobacteria bacterium
CCAGGCGAGTCTTGATGGTTGCTCGCCGTCGATCAACCACTTGGGGAAGGTTGGGGCCAGCTTGCCGCCATAGCCGAACTCTGCCAACACAATCTTGCCGCGCTCGACGGTGAGTGGGCAGGAGCCATAGCCGTCATAGCTGGCCAGGCGCGTGGACCCGCTCCGGGCGGCGAGCAGGTTGTGCGCGGCCGTGATCGCATGGAAGTCCCCCGTGAAGTGGAGGTTGATGTCGTCGGTCGGCTGCAGCCGAGACACACCGCCTCCGGTCCCGCCGCCCTTGATCCCGAAGCATGGCCCCAGCGAGGGCTCGCGCAGCGCCAGGCACACCCGCTGCCCCTTCCGCGACAACGCATCGCCCAGCCCGATCGTCGTGGTCGTCTTCCCCTCGCCCGCGGGCGTGGGCGTGAGCGCCGAGACCAGCACCAGCTTGGCCGGGTCGGTGCTGTGCCGCGGCGCCTGCCGGGCTGCGGTCAGGATCTTGGCCTTGTCGTGGCCATAGGGAAGGACGTGCTCGGGGGCGACGTCCAGGCTCGCGGCGACCTCGGTGATGGGCTTCACGCCGCGAGGGTACCGCACCGGGCCCGGAGATTCGGCGCGATCGAGACTCCGGGCCGCCGGGGCAGATGGCTGACCAGCAGTGCCCCCGATGCCGCACCGAGACCAGCTCCGATGTCGCGGCCGCGGCTTGCAAGACGCCACGCCCACGGGGCCTCGAGCTGCGGCGTCCCACCTCCACGAGCACTGCGTGGCTCGTGCCCCTGGTCGCGCACATCGTGGCCATGGGATCCGCGGCCCCCGCGTCCGACATGCGTCAGCCCTGCGACTGACTCGGCAACGCGCGCACCATCGACGTGGCTGTGCCCCGGCTCGGCGTCGGCGGTGCCTGGCGCCAGGTCGCCGTCGACGGCACCAGTGCCTGCCGTGGGCCCCGCGGCGAAGGTCGAGCATGTGGAGCCGGTCACGAGCCCGCGGTCGGCTCCGACCCGACCGCCACCCACTGGCTCCCGTGCTCCACCAGCCGGAGCGCGGGGTGTCGGCTAGTTCGGCTCGCGCGGCTCGTCGTCTTGCCCGAGCCGCCGCTCGACGGCCTGGGCGATCACCTCGCTCAAGTCGCGCAGCGGGCGAACGACCGACTCGACCGCAACGACCGGCTCGCCTTCGAGGCCGCGGTCCAAGCTGGGCATGCCTGCCGCGAGGATCGCCCGGCCATCGCGCGTGCCGAGCACCAGCCCGCGCCGCTCGACCACGCCCGGGCCCTCGCCCACCAACCCTTGCACCCGCCACACGGGCAGCGCCGCGTTGGCGAGCTCGGCCTTGAACACATCGACGCGGGTACCGTCTTCGAGCCGCAGCCCAACACAGGTCACCGAGGGTGCATCGGCGAGATCGGGGTTGAGCGATCGCAGTCTGTCGAACAGCCTGGTGGCCACTTCGCGTTCGTCGTCACTCATCGTACGACCGAAGCGTACGCTCGGGCACGAGCAGCGTCCATGCGCAACCCGGTCCCACCTCCAATCACGCGCCCTGGGAACCTCGCCGCCAACCTCGTGTCCATGGTGCGAGACGCACTCCCATGCCCGTACTCTTGCTCCACGTCGTCGCCACGCTCGCTCTCGCTCCCGGGTCCGCCGCCCCCGACGTCTTGCCGCTTCGCAAGCTTCGCCTCTACGAGACCGGTGTCGGCTACTTCGAGCGCCACGGCGGCGTCACGCCCGGCGACGATCTCGCCCTTCCGCTCCCTGCCTCCCACCTCGATGACGCGCTCAAGAGCCTGGTCGTGCTCGACGCCTCGGGGGACACACGGGTGCAAGGAATCCAGTTCGCCTCGGCCGTGAGCGAGGGCGGAGCGCGGGCCATGGCCGGCCTGCCCCAGGGCCCCGAACAGCCGCTGGCCTACGTGGATGTGCTGCTCAGCCTCGAGGGCGCCCCGGTCGAGATCCTGCACGAAGCGGGTCGGATCCGGGGACGACTGATCCAGGTCGAGGGCCCCTTCTCCCCGCCGCCGCCGCCGCAGGGCACGCCCCAGGCCAGTGCGCCGCGCGAGCCGTGGCACGCGGTGGTCGTGGTGGGACAAGACGGTGCAATCGAGCGTCTACGCACCGACACCATCACCTCGATCAAGCCGCTCGAGAGCGCCACCCGAGAGCGCCTCGAAGTCGCCGCCGAGGCGATGTCCGAGCACGGAGCCCGACGCAACCATCCGCTCGACGTCCGCGTGTCGTCCACCGGTCAGCTCGGCCTGGGGTACATCGCCGAAGCGCCCGTGTGGCGCACCACGTACCGCGTCGTGCTGGGGGCCGAGACCAAGGCCCAGCTGCAGGCCTGGGCGTTGGTGCACAACGACACCGACGAAGACTGGAAGGGCGTGCAGCTCGAGCTCGCCAACGGGCGGCCCCAATCGTTCCTGTACCCGCTCGCGGCACCGCGCTACGCCTGGCGTGAGCTCGAGGGCCCCGAGGAAGACCTCTCCACCGTCCCGCAGCTGGCCCGGAGCACCCCCGATCGCATGTGGGGCGACGGCGTGGGTGGCCTGGGGCTCGTCGGCACCGGGCGTGGCGGCGGAGGCTACGGTGAGGGCACGATTGGCCTGGGCAACGTCGGCACCATTGGTCACGGCGGAGGCGGGGCAACCGGCGGCCCCATCGTCGGCGACCTGGCGGCGCTGTCCCAAGCCGAAGGTCAACAGAGCGGCTCGCTGTTCATCTATCGCGTCGCCGATCCGGTGAAGCTTCCGGCTCACCACTCGGCGCTCGTTCCCATCGTCCAGACGGCCATCGAGACCGAGTCGATCACCTGGATCTCGGCCGGCGGTGCCGCCCTGACGGGCGCCCGCGTGGTCAACTCCACCGCCAAGACGCTGCCGGCCGGGGTGGTCTCGTTCTTCGGCGACGGGGGCTTCATCGGCGAGACGGCACTGCGCCGCCTCAAGCCCAAAGAGCGGCAGTTCGTCACCTTTGGCACCGAGCAAGACGTCGAGCTCACCCGTCGGCGCGAGAACGTCGGCGCCCGGACCGTCGATGTGAAGTTCCACGACGACGAGCTCGCGGTGCAGCTCGTCCGCGAGCAGCGGCTGACCCTCGACCTGACCAATCGCAGCGGTCGCGCCCGCCAGGTCTACGTCAACCTCGACGTCGATCGAAACGCCAACGTCACGGGGGATGCCGACCTCGACTACGACCTCGACAACCAGGTCGCGCTCGCGATCGTCCCCGTCCCCGCTGGCGAGCAGGTGCTGCGTACACTGACCGTCGAGCGCCCCGGACAGCAGCGAGTCCCGCTGTACGACCACGAGACCCTCACGCAGCTGGCCGCCAACCCTGGCCTCACCTCCGATCAACGCACGAGGATCGCCGCCGCTCTGCGCCACCGCAAGGCCATGGGCGCAGCGATGACCAAGGTCGTCCGACTCGAGGGCGAGTTCCATCGCCAGCGGGCGGAGCTCGATCGGCTGCGCCGCGACCTCGCTGCGATGGGCAAGGCCCGCATGCATGGGCGCGTTGCCAAGCGGCTGGCCCGCGACCTGCTCGAGGCCGAGCACCGCATCGAGCGCATCAAGGATCAGCTGGAGCTGACACGCGAACAGGTGAAACGATCGGAGCGGTCCGCCACGTTGGAGCTCCGCAAGCTCTAGCCTCGACTTTGGCGGTTTCCATGGGCCACAACGCCGTCAGCGGCAGCTGCCTGGCGAGGCTGCGCTTCGAAGGCGCATCGGGTCATGCGTCGAGGAGCGAAAACACTGCAACAGCGGTCGGGGGCGGTGTTATGGCGCGTGGAAAACCGCCAAAGTCGAGTCTAGCCACGCGTGCACGGGTCGTGGCCGTCGGCGTACATCGACCAACGACGCCAGCGCGTCCGAGACCAGACGCGCCAGACCCACGGCATACCGGGCACGAGGTCCCTGTGGCCTTGCAAGCCCGCCGGATCGCTCCCCGTGGTCGTCGCGCCCCGATGACCACGGGGCTCGACGCATGACGGCCACAACGGCCGGCAACGCGGCCGCCCTTGGCTGAGGGGTGATCGGCGCGGGGGCGCCCACGCGTACGACAACCGCCATGAGAGATGGGGCCTTTACTTCTCGTTCATGTCACCATATGGTGACATGAACGAGAACGATCACGATGGCCCCTACAGCAGCCAAAATCATGGAGACGAGCGCCGCTCGCTTCGAACTGGACGTTTCGATTCGAGCCCCGAAGGAGGCGGTGTGGAGGGCGATCGTGGAACGCCCGAACGACTGGTGGATCGCAGACTTGCGCTGCGTCGCAGGCGAGTCGACCGTTGAGCTGGATGCCCGCGCGGGCGGTACGTTGGTGGAATCGAACCCCGACGGCTCCAGCTTGCTGTGGTTCACCGTGATCTCCGTCGAGCCCCAGCGCTCGCTCAATCTGGCCGGCTCCCTCGCGCCCCCCTTCGGCGGGCCCTGTCAGACCTACCTCCTCATCGAGCTCGAGCAGGAGGCGGGCACCACTGTCGTACGGATGACCAACTCCATGCACGGCCACGTCAACGAGGCCATGTTGTCGGAGATGGAGAGCGGCTGGCGCATGCTCCTCGACAACGGGCTCAAGGCCTTGGTCGAGGCCGATCTTCGGACGTGAGCAAGTCCGAAGACCTGGTGTGGAAAGCCCTCTCGGACCCGACCCGGCGGGCGATCTTGGATCAGCTGGCCGAGCAACCGCAGCTGACCGGAGACCTCTGCGCGCACTTCGGTCGCAAGCGCTACGGCGGGCTCGGTCGCACGACCGTCATGAAGCACCTCGATGTGCTCGAGCGGGCGCAGCTCGTGATTCAGCGCCGCGAGGGACGCCATCGATGGAACCACCTCAACCCCGTCCCCATTCAACGGGTGTGCGATCGCTGGGTCAGCCGTCTCGTACGCGGCTTGGCCCGCAGTGCCAATCGCCTCAAGGACCTCGTGGAGGAGCAGACCGGCGATGATTGAGGAGGAGCGAATGCGGGTAGCCTACAGATCCGTCGCGTCGCCCGCATGAGGGGCGCACCGCGACCACGCACGAACACGCACGAACAGGACCTCGCAGCGGCGCCGAGCCTGCATGAGGGCGCACCGCGACCGTGCACGACCGGGACTCGCCGCGGAGCCGCGCCTACATGCGGATGTACCCCGACCGCGCGCGCCCCCGCTCCCCCGCGTCGCAGCGCCGGCATGACACCGTGCTGCGATCGCGCACGACCCGCAATTTGCGTCGCCCTGGATCGTGGTTTATTGGTTAGTCAACCAACCAAACTATTATCCACTCAATGGGACGCCCCTCCAACGCGGTGCAACGCCGCCTTCAGATCGTCGACGCCACCTTGCGGGTCATGGCCCGGACCGGGTTCGACGGCGCCTCGGTCCAGGCCATCGCCAAGGAGGCGGGCTTGAGCGCGGGGCTGCTGCACCACCACTTCGACAACAAGAGCCAGATCCTCCACGCCCTGCTCGACCACCTCGAAGGGCTCGCCCGCGCCCGCCACGAGGCCCTTGCGGCCCGGCGCCGTGGGGACTGGGGCCGACTCGAAGCGTGGATCGATGCCCACCTCGCGGTCGGCGAAGGCGCACGACCGGAGGCGACCGCGGCGTGGGTGTGGATCGGGGCCCAGGCCCTCAAGGACGAGGCCCTGCGCGCGCGCTACCAGGCCGTGGTGCAGCGACGCCTCGATGAGCTGACCGCGCTGCTCGATCCGGTGCTCCGCGCCCAGGAGGTTCGCCTCGACGCACATGCCCTGGCCGTGACCACCCTCGCCACGATCGAGGGCTACTACCAGCTGGCCACCAGCACCGCAGTGGTGGACCCCGGTAGTGCCGCCCCGCAGCTGCGTCGGTGGCTGCGGCGTACAGTGGGCGGACAACGGCGGCGATGAGCCCATCGCCCCCTGGCTTCGTGCTTCGGCGTCCTCGGGTGCCGTTCGTCCCCGGCTACTGCGTGTTGACACCCGTGGCCGAGGTACCGGGCGCACGCCTGGCCGAGCTGTTGTCGGCGGCAGAGTCGGTGGCCCGGCGTGAGGCTGTCGTGCGGTTCGGCGACCCCGAGTGCTTCAGCCTGCTGTGCAACGCGGGCCGAACCCGACGGCGCCACGGTCCGCACGTCCACATCATCCTGGCCCCCAGCGTCCGAGCCAAGCGCTGGGCGCTGCTGTGGCTGTCGCTCAAGCACCTGTCTCGACCGTGGCGCTGGCCCGTCGTCCGCCTGCTGTGGCGCCACCGCTGATCCCTTCCATGCGTCCCCCCGCCAAGCTGGGCCTGCTGGCCACGCTGTACTTCTCGCAGGGCCTCCCCTTCGGGTTCTTCAGTCAGGCCCTGCCGGCCGTGATGCGACAGCAGGGCATCTCGCTGGCCACGATCGGGCTGAGCACGCTGCTGGCGTTGCCGTGGGGGCTCAAGTTCCTGTGGGCGCCGCTGGTCGATCGCACCGGGGACGTCCGCGGCGGCCGGCGACGGGCCTGGTTGTTGCCGCTGC
>JAHZJA010001019.1 GCA_022601155.1 Deltaproteobacteria bacterium
CCCGGCGACGGCGGCGATCAGCCCCAGGCCGCCTGCTTCGAGCTCAACGCCACGTGTGTCGCCCAAGCCACCACGATCGCCGAGGTCGACGCCTGCCAGGCGCTGTTCCAGCAGTGCCTCGACGCCGAGCCATGCGACGCCAGCTGTGACGATCCCGTGTGCCCCGACCCCGCTGTCCAGGCCTGCCTGGACATCTATGGTGCCTGTGCGGCGGTGGCCACCGACACCCCAGCCACCGACGCCTGCGCGGCGGGGTTCGACGCCTGCGTGACCGGTATCGATGACTCCGCCTGCGTGCCCCACGACCCGGCCAAGGTCGACGCATGCCTCGAGCAGCACGCTCTGTGCACCGAGTGCATCGATGGGCCCGAGGATCTGTGGGTCTGCCAGGACGTGTTCGACGCCTGCCTCGGCGGGTAGGTCCCGGCCGCACCACGAACCGCCGGGCACCGAGCCAACACGGTCGGTGCCCCGCACGATCCTCTCCCCGCCCAATGGGCGAGCCCCGGCGCGCAGCTCAGCGCTTGCGGGGGTTTTGGATGTGGACGGCCTCGCCCACGGCGTGCTTGGCCGCTTCCATGATCGCTTCGCTGAGCGTGGGGTGAGGATGGATGGTCAGCCCGATGTCGGGCGCGTAGGCCCCCATCTCGATCGCGAGCGAAGCCTCGGCGATGAGGTCACTGGCCTCCGGCCCCACGATGCTCACCCCGAGCACACGCTCGTCTTCGGCATCGATCACCACCTTGACGAACCCCTTGGTCTCGTCGATGGCCATCGCCCGACCGAGCACCGAGAACGGGAACTTGCCGACGTTGACCTTGTGCCCCTTGGCCTCCGCCTCGGCCTTGGACAGGCCCGCGGTGGCGATCTCGGGCTCGGTGAACACCACGGCGGGGATCACTCGCGCGTCGTTGATCGTCTTCTTGCCCGCGATGACCTCGGCGACCACCTCGGACTCGTGGCTGGCCTTGTGCGCGAGCATGGGCTGGCCCACCACGTCACCGGTGGCGTAGATGCCCGGGACGTTGGTCTGCTGGCGCTCGTCGACAACGATGAAGCCCTTGTCGTCGAGCTTCACGCCCGCCTTGTCGAGGGCCAGACCACCGGTCACGGGGCGTCGACCCACCGCCACCAGCACCACCTCCGCCTCGATCTCCTTGATCTGGCCGCCCACCTCGACCGCTACCGCCGCCTTGCCGTTGCGCTCGGTCCAGCCCTTGGCCCGCGCTCCGGTCACGATGTCACCACCATCGGCCTTGATCTGCTTGGTCACGACCTGCGCGAGATCCTTGTCCATCGCGGGGAGCAAGCGGTCGAGGCCCTCGACGACGGTGAGCTTGGTGCCCACGCGCTGGAAGGTCTGGCCCAGCTCCAGCCCAATGTAACCGCCACCGATGACCAGCATCGACTCCGGCACATGGTCGAGCTCCAGCGCGCCCGTGCTGTCGACGATGCGCTTTTGGTCGATGTCGAAGCCGGGGATGTTGATCGGCACCGAGCCCGTGGCCACGACGATGTGCTCGGCCTCGACGATGTCGTCGGGCTTGCCGTCGGCGTAGCTGAGCTTGACTTGCTTGGGGCCGAGGAACTGTGCGGTCGCCTCGCGGTACTCGGTGCCGTTGCCCTTGACCAACCCCTTGACGCCCGTGGTCAGCTTGCGAACGATGCCGCCCTTCCACTCCTGCATCTTGCCCATGTCGACGGTGGGCGCCCCAAACGAGACGCCCATCGTGTCGGCGTGCTGCGCCTTGTGGGCGAGCTTGGTCGCCGAGATGAGGGCCTTGGACGGAATGCAGCCGATGTTGAGACACACGCCGCCGGGCTGCGCCTTCTCGACGAGCATCGCGTCGACACCGAGCTGTCCCAGCCGAATGGCACAGGGGTAACCGCCGGTTCCGGCGCCAATGACGAGAGCGGTCTTCTTGATGGTGGCCATGGCAGTGGACCGGTGTTTACCAGCCTCACGGCAGCGCGCCGCGCTGTGGCCCATCATCCTGGAATCACGGATGTTTTGCGGCTCGTTGGCGATCTCCCACAGCCCCGATCCACCGGCCCGCGCTCGATGATCGGAGGCCCACCGCGGCACGAACTCCGCGCCTCGATGGCGGCGAGCCGTGGGGTGGGCGCGAGCCGCAGGCGCCTGACGGCGAGCGGACTCAGATTCCCGCGAGCAACAACAGGGTTGGATCTTCGAGATAGCGCCGGACTTCCTGCAGGAAGCTCGCGCCCTCGAATCCATCCACCACGCGGTGATCGAGCGAGACCGACAGGTTCATCAGGTGACCGATGACGATCTGGTCGTTGTCGTCGACGATCGGCGTCTTGCGGATCGCGTGGACCCCCAAGATCCCGACCTCGGGGTAGTTGATGATGGGCGTCGCGAGAACTCCACCGATCGCACCGAGGCTGCTGACCGTGAACGTCGACCCCGTCAGCTCACCGAGGGTGGCCTTACCCGTCCGTGCGGCCTCGCTGACCCTGGCGATCTCGCGGCCGATGTCGAGCAAGCTGAGTCGATCGGCGTCGTGAACGACCGGGACCATCAGCCCCTGCTCGGTCGCCGCGGCAACACCGATATTGTAGCGCTTCTTGACGACGATCTGCCCCGCATCCTCGTCGAGTGTGGCGTTGACGATGGGGTACTTCTTGAGCGCCAGCAGCACCGCCTTGACGATGAACGGCAGGTAGCTGAGCTTGACGCCCTCTTCGGCCGCAGCCTTGCGCGCTTGGTCGCGCACCTTCACCAGCGCGGTCACGTTCACCTGTTCGACGTAGGTGTAGTGAACGGCAGTGAAGTACGACTTGCGCATGCCCTCGGCGATGCGTCGTCGCATGCCGCGGAACGGAATGAGCTCGTCGGCCTGGGGCTCGCCCATCGCCCGACGAGCGGCGGCCGGGCTGGGTGCCGCGGCGG
>JAHZJA010001020.1 GCA_022601155.1 Deltaproteobacteria bacterium
GCTGGACTCGGGTCGAAATACGCACCACCCCGTAACACCAACTTCTTCAAGCGATGTTCGACTCCTGCCCGCAGCGCGAGGGTATTCCTCCACTCGTTGGTTTGTACGGCATCCGGTGTCTCCATGTTCTCAAAGTCGAAGACCAGAGATTTATTGACCTTCCACGCCGTAAACTCGAGGTCCGCCAACGCCACCCCTCGCACCCAGCGTGCGCGCACGTCCTCGGGCTCGGCCCGCAGACGACGATCGATCGCCCACAGCGCTCGCTTGGGTTGCTCGGCCCGCAGCCACGCGCGGGCGATCTTGCGTTCGTGGCTGGTGTCACCCGGCGCGAGCGCCCGCGCCCGACGAAAGTCGCCGCTCGCCGACGACAGCTCGCCGTGCTCGCACCACAGCACCCCCCGTCGAGCGTAGAGCGTCGCGTCCTCGGGCGAGCGCTCGATCGCGGCGCTGACCTTCGCGATTCGCTCGTGAACCCCAGCGTGGGCGGCCACATCCGACGCGCCACCGAGCACCCCGACGACGACCGCCACCAGCATCCATCGCGCCCGCATCACAGCGCCTCCTTGAGCATGGTGAACGAGTCGCGCACCTCCCCTTGGTCGTCGAGGAACCGGGCATCCAGTCGCGTGCCGTCCACGTCGATGACCATCGAGCCCAGCTCTTCGAGCGAGACGTGCATGGCCGGGTGGATCCCGTCCATCGAGCTGGTCTTGCTCGAGCTTCCCGCCACGATGTAGACGGCCCCCTCGGGCGCCGTTCCCTTGTCGTAGGCTCCGTCGCCTTCCTCGCGACCGTCGCCCTCGTCGACCAGGTGGGCCGAGTCCAGGGTGTCGGACTCTCCGTAGTGCCCGTTGAGCAGGTAGGAGCGCTCGTATGAGTGGCTGTGCCCGGTGAGGACCAGGTCGACCCCGTGGTCCTCGAGGATCGGGACGAAGCCCTCCCGCATCGCCGCGAGCGTGCCTTCGTTGTCGGAGTCGTGCGAGCCCTTGGTGTACGGCGGGTGGTGCCAAAACGCGATGATCCAGGTGCCCGAGTAGCTCTCGAGATCGTTGGTCAGCCAGGTCGCCATCTCCTCGCTCTCGTCGTGCTGATCGGAGTCGAGGCAGACGAAGTGCACGTTGCCGTAGTCGAACGAGTAGTAGGACTCGGTGCCCGAGGCGAGCCCTCCTGCCTCGGCCTCGGTGGGCAGCGTGAAGATGGAGAAGTACGCACCGCCCTCGTCCACACGCTCGTGGTTGCCCACCGTGGACCACAGCATCGTGTCTCGCAGCAGCGCCGGGTAGGCCTCGAAGACCGCCTCTTGGTACTCGTCGTCGGTGCCATCGGAGTAGGCGTTGTCACCCAGCATCAGCCACACGTCGGTGCGTTGATCGCCGGTCAGGTCACGGTAGGCCTGGTAGACATCGTCCTGCTCCTGCCCCACGTCACCCGAGTCACCGATCGCCCAGATCCGAACCGGACCCGGCTGCCCGGGCGAAAGCGCGGTGATGAAGGTGTGATCGGTGTCCTGCCCGTTGAGGCTCGCCCCCGTCTCACCAAACGCGTAGTAGTAGACGGTTCGCGGAGACAGACCGGTCAGGCGCACCTCGTGCTCGGTGGTCGGCTCGCTGTCGGTCGCCGCCCACTGCAGCGCGTTGGCCTCGAGCCCGTAGACCACGACCGAGTCGGTGGGCTCGTCGGTGCGCCAGCGAACGGTCACCGCCTCGGCGCTCCCGTTTTGCAGGTAGGGGCCACGGGTCGCAGCCTCCGCCTCGCCCTCGCACGCACCACAATCCTGGGGACACAACGAGCAATGATCGGTGTCCTCGCATGTACCGTCGCCGCACGTATCGGGCGGGCACTCGCCGCAGTCGGCCGGGCAGTCTTCACACGACTCTTGAGCCTCGCACTGGGCGTTGCCGCAGCCGAGGCCGTCACAGGGGCCGCAGTCGGCCGGGCAATCGCTGCAGGTCTCCCCCGGATCGCAGGCTCCATTGCCGCACACGGGGCACGCGGCGTCTGTCGGTGCACAGCCCGGACCTCCGCCGCTGGTGTCCGCCGTGCAATCGCTGCCGACGCAGCCGGTCGTGCCTGGGGGCGGAGGCTGCTCGGTCGCGCCCCCCAGCTCGCCCCCGGGCGGCGTCACGGTGCAGCCCCAGGCCAGTGCCACCAGTCCCATCCCCAACGTCTTCGTCGTTCGTGTCATCCCCGCGCCTCCTGCTCGTTCGTCGTGTTCGCGTGAGCCGGGGCGACCGCCTCGTGGCTTCCTCGCCACGAGCCGTGCCTGGCCCGGCGCACCAAGACGCACCCCGGCACCCCAGGTCGCAGCGTCAGCGGGGTGCCACGACGAAAACTGCGGAGGACCGCCCGGCCCGTGTCACCGTCGTAGCGTGGGCTACTCGCCACACACCAGGCGTCGTGGATTGCCGACCGCGGCGCTCAGATCAGACGGATCTTCTCGGCCCGCACGATCGCGACGTACGGCAGCTCGCGGTGGCCCGCGCCCACGCTGCGGTGCTCGACGGTGCCCGAGACCCGAAGCCGCTGCCCCGCCTCGACGATATCCGTCTCGGCCCGCAACCCCACGCCGTATCGCGCCACCAAGCGCTCGTGCAGATCGCCGACCTCTTCACCAGGGTCGGGGCGCACCAGCACCCGCACCGCGCCATCGGTCAGCACGAAGTCGACAGCCTGCCGAGCGTTCACCTGATAGCGCGAGTTGTGCGAGGTCCCTCCCTCGATCCCGATCGTCGTCGAGGGAGGCC
>JAHZJA010001021.1 GCA_022601155.1 Deltaproteobacteria bacterium
ACGGGCAGCTCGCGAAGGAGCGACGGCTCGTCGACGGCCAAGAAGAAGGCATGCAGCGCGCCTGGACACGAAACGGCAAGATCTATGTCAACTACGAGTACACAAACGGGCGTCGCTTTGGGCTCAAGCGGTCCAACCTCTGCCTCGGGGTGGAGGATGGGATCGTTCAGTACTAGGGCTCGGACGCTCGCCCTCACGGCGGGGATGCTGCTGGGCTGCGCCCCCGACGGGGGAGACGATCCTCCCGAGGCGGCGCCCGAGGTCTCCAGGGCGATGGAAGGATTTCTTCCCTACTATGAAAATGCCCAGTTCGACCCGCGTTGGCTCAACGGCGACGCAACCAAGCTCGAAGGGTTTCACACCATTCCCGATTTCGAGCTGACCAACCAGGACGGGGAGACGGTCACCGCCAAGACCTTCGAGGGCAAGATCTACATCACGGACTTCTTCTTCACGACCTGCCCCACCGTCTGTCCGAAGATGACCGACGCGATGGCCAAGCTCCAGCAGACCTTCGTCGATGACGACGAGGTGTTGTTCTTGTCGCACTCGGTGACCCCGGAGATCGACACTCCCGACGTGCTCGCGGACTACGCTCAGGGTCACGGGGTGGTCTCCGGGAAGTGGCACCTCGTCACCGGCGACCAGTCGGTGATCTACAGCCTCGGCCGCGATTACTACTTCGTAGAGGAAGACCTGGGCCTGAACAAGCGCAAGGACGACTTCCTCCACACCGACAACTTCGTGCTGATCGACGATGATCGGCACATCCGAGGCATCTACAGCAGCCTGAGCCGCTCCGACATGCGTCGATTGGTCGAGGACGTCGCCACGCTCCGCAGCCAGCCCGGATGAGCCGGGCCTGGCGTGAAGACGGTGCTTCCGACCGCCAGGTCAACCACGTCGCCGTAGCGCACGAGGGACATCGGGTACGCGGGCCCCTCATCGTACAGAGGCATCACTCCTGATCTCGGCACGAACCCACGGGAGGCGATGCTCGATCGAGATGAGCGCCCACGAGTGATCGCGAGCCGACGGGCGCACCTCACGACGGCGACGGTGAAGGGCCTCGGCTGCGTGACGAGCGGTCGAGGCGCCGTTCGTCGCGGGGTGCATGTCGACTGACCGCCCACGTTGAACGATGTGACATCCGGTGGGTCACAATCGCCAGCCTGCGGGGTCTGTCCCCTACCGACGCGCGTATGCCCTGCAGGCGTCCACCGTGTCGGCCACACCGGGAGCCCGTGATCAGCCGTGAACAAACGAATTAGAGGTGCCGTAGTCTTCGTGATCGCGTGCGTGCCGTTCCTGGCCGCGCCAGGAGGAGTGATCTGCGGGCATTGCTACGGATTTTGGGAGGACAAGCTGGGCATCTATGAAGATGTCATGCACCAAGCGGAGATCGAGCGCGGCGATACCTACCTCGTCCGGCTCGACGTGGCGGAAGGCGCGGCGGAGTTGGCCATCGATGGTGACGTCGACGGTGTCGAGTGCTTCGCCGACGCGGGTGAGACGGAGTGCACGTTCGATGCGGTCGACAGTGGAGTCGCGAGTTTCAAGATCTCGGCTGACGCACAGGGGGCACAGACCTCCTTGGCGCTCGAGTTGATGTGATCGTGGAACGACGAGGCCCACGACGAGGATGGCCGCGCCGGCCGTTCCACCCCACGCGGTGCAGCGTCGACGTGGCGGCCTGGGCCGTCGTCCCACGGGGCGCGAGGTTGGAATCGTCGCCGCTGGCTCGTACGGTCAGTCCTGTGGCTCGTTTTGCCAGTGGGGCTCTCACGAGCACGTCCTAGACTGGACGACGTGCTGACCGGCGGAAGTGATTCCACCTCCATGCTCTCCGGGGGCGGGCGCTCCATCGTGCCGCCCCTGACCGATGAGCCCAATCCCCACGCCCCCCAACGAGGCGTCCACCTGTATCACTTCGCGGGCTCGCTGTGCTCTCAGAAGGTGCGGCAGGTTCTCGAAGAGAAGGGGGTGCGGTGGACGTCGCACCAGATTCTCCTTCCTGCCTACGAGCAGTACGATCCGAGCTACGTCAGGATCAACCCGCGCTGTGTGGTGCCCACGCTCGTGCGCGAGGGCAGGGTCACCACCGACTCGCAGAACATCCTCCTGTACGTCCAGCGGGAGTTTCACGACGGGCCTTCGGTCGTCCCCGATGATCCCGGCCATGCAGAGTCGATGCGTACGTTCCTCGACAGGGCCGATGGGCTGTTCATCGAGGCGCTGACGTACGCCGACGTTCCGGGACACCAGCGGCCATGGATGTTCCGCCGCTTGAGCCGGGGAGCGCATGCAAAGAAGCTCGAGCTGCTGGACGCAAAGATCCGCGAGCACGCCGAGGACTCGGTGCTGCGTGAGGCCTACGAGAAGAAACGAGCACTGGTGCGCTCGGTCGGAGCCACGGTCGTTTCGCCGGCGCGCATGGTCGAGATCTTCGAGGCGACCCGCGAGACGATCGGGGAGCTGGAGCGGCAGATCTCCGAGGGTCCGGCCAAGGGCGGTGGCTGGCTGTGCTCCGAGACCTTCAGCCTCGCGGACATGGCGTGGGGCGTGGTGCTGTTCCGCTTCCAGACCCTCCGCCTGGACGAGCCCCTGTGGGGCGATCGTCCGTCGGTGGCACGCTACGCACAGCGGCTGTTCGCCCGCCCCGCATTCGGGCGTGCGGTGGTGGACTGGGACAAGCCCCTGTCGAAGATCGTCGTGCCGCTCATGCGAAAGCGGATCCGCTCGCTGCTGGGGGCCTGAGACGGAGGGCACCGCGACCACCCGATGCGCTGCGTGCCTCTGCCTTCGGGCGCGCGACTGTCCAGTCAGGGTCGTGGAGTCACGGCGGGCGCAATCCCGTAGCGCTCGCGAAGCTCTGACAGGGGTTCGGCGACGACGTCCCAGTAGTCCCAGCCGTCGAACAGATCCTCGGTCATGTTGCTGCCACGAACGAGCGCCCGCATGAACGCGTCGGGATCGAGGTTGCCCAGCTCCGGGCTGGCCACGGGGACCATCGCTACGCCCAGGTCGAACTGACACAGCACGAACAGCATGATGTACAGGCTCTGCTCGCGACGGAAGCCAGCGGTGAACGCCGCGACCTGGAGCTCACCCGCGGGGTCCGTTCCATAGCCGCCCAGGACGTGGGCCATGTCGTGCACCGCGATCGCTTCGGGTGCACCGTAGCGCTCGCCAGGCAGCGGGAAGCCGCCCGCGCGGCAGTGGTCGTAGTACTCACGCCCCAGTGTCTGGGGCGGGAGCGCGGCCAGGGCCTGGTAGCGAGCGGCGAGCTCGGGCTCGTGTCGCCAGCCACGCAGATTGCCCACGACCTTGGCGATCCCGCGGAAGCCCTCGTGGTGCCAGATCTCCGCCATCCGCTCGCCGATATACATGTGGCGGATGATGTCGAAGCGCATGAGCGCCAGCTGCTTGTGCACGAGTCTTCGAAGATCGACCAGAGCTGGTTGGGCCACATCGAGTGCGTCCGCAAAGCTCGCGATCCGCTCCACCTGCGGCTCGCTCGCATCGCCGCTGGCGAACGCGCAGACGATCATCGCGGTGATGACCTGCTGGCGCAGAGCTGGATCGACGATGAGCTCGGCCAGCTCCTCGGGCTCGATCAGCGGCAGCGCGTCCACGTCGAAACGGTGGCGAAGAATGTGGGTCTGCGCGGCCTCGAGCAGCCGCGTCTCGATTGGGTTGAGCGGAGCCTGGCAGGTGAGGACGGTCTTGACGGCGCGCAGCCCCGCACGTGCTTGGGCCGGTGGGGGAAAAACCAACTTCATGGCTCGTTCAGCCTAGGGCGTGATGGCAGGGGAGCGTACTGGCACTTTGAGCCAAATCGTTGGCCGCCAGGACACGGCCGCGCAGGCGCCGCGGGGACGACCGTCTTAGTATTGATGTGTCGATGGCGCGCGACGATCCACAGGTCCTTGTCGCGGTGCTGCAGATGGTGCTCCAGACCGCGGCGGCCCTCGAATTGGATCGCGCCCAGCTTCTGGCCGCGATCGGCCTAGACGAAGCGCACGTCACCGATCGGGATGGGTACGTGCCTCTGAGCAAGCTCGTCCGGCTCGGCGAGCAGATCGCCGACGCGTGTCCGGGCGTCAACGTGGGCCTGGCCGCACTCGACTACGTGCGGCCCTCGACGCTCGGGGTGCTCGGGTATGTGGTGAGCCACGGTGCCCACCTGGCGGATTCACTGAAGGCCTTTGCTCGCTACCAGAACCTGGTGTCACCCGCGGTTCGGTGGCAGGTACGCCTGGGCGCGGTGGCCCAGATCCGGATCGACGCCGCGCCACCGCTGCAACGGTTGGCCTTCCCCCTGGAAACCCAGGTCGGTCTGTGGATCGCGGTGGGACGGAGTCTGACGGGCAGAGCGTGGGCGCCCCGTCGGGTGCAGCTTTGCCATCAGCCCCGAGGCCCCGCCGAGGAGTTCGCCGAGCGCTTCGGGTGCGCAGTGGAGTTCGGCGCTCCGGTCAATCAGCTGGACCTGCCCGCGGAGGTCGTCGCCCTTCCCATCGTCGGCGCGCGTCCGGAGCTTCAGCCCTCGCTCGCGCGCCTGGCCGAGACACTCCTGGAGGGCAACGCGACGCCCGACGATCACACCGGTCGCGTGCGCGCGCTGCTGTTGGAGGAGCTCCCGCGCGGGCTCACGAGCAAGGACGCCGCGGCCCGCCGACTGGGGATCAGCGCTCGCACCCTCGCGCGACGGTTGCATGAAGAAGGGGCATCGTTTCGCGAGCTGCTCGAAGACGTGCGCCAGACGTTGGCGCGCGCGTGGTTGATCGATCCCGACGTCGCGATCCACGAGGTGGCCTATCTCCTCGGGTACAGCGAGCCGAGCACCTTCCATCGCTCGTTTCGACGCTGGACGGGCCAGACGCCGACGGCGTGGCGCAGGCAGAGCGCCAGCACCTGAGGACCCCTTGCCGAGAGTTTTCGTGCCCTGGGTGGTGACCGCGACAGCAGGCAACCCAAGCGCTCGTGTTCGTTCACAGCCCGAACGATGCCAGCGCCCATGCCATGGCCAAGAACATGATGACGATCAGCGTCAGGCCGAACAGCACCGCGATCACGACGACCAAGATCAATGCTCGCGCCAGCTGCCGGGACCATGGGGCCGGGTACAGATGCCACAAGCCCGCGATCAGCAGCCCCGGCAGCAGCCCCAGCATGACGACGCCCACCGCCATGGACAATGTCTGGCCCAGGTCAGCGGCGCTGGCAGCAGCGAGCAGCAACTCCAACGGTATGCTGGCCAGCAGCCACAGCGAGTAGCAGTACAGCGCGAAACTCAGGTGCGACAGCAGGGGGCGACTGCGATCGAACCAGCGGAACAGCAGTGCGAACACGCCGCACTCGAGCAGGGTGGCGGCGGTGTTGAGCAGCTCGTAGCGACTGGAGAAGCGATCGACGAAATGAGCGAAGCAGATCCCGTGCTCGGTGAGCCGCGCGTTGAGCTCGATCCACGCCTCGGGGTTGGAGGTCTCGAGGTTGTCGAGCTGGGCATCGCCGGGGAACAGCCAGCTCATCAACACGATGGCGAACGTCGACATTGCCAGTGACAGCTTTACGGCGCCCACGTAGGTGGGGTCGTGGTCGAAGGCCGCGCGCTGGATCATCTCCCATGGCTTCAGCACGAGGTCGCGAAGGGTGACCCACGCCCGACCATCGAAGCCGGTCGCGGCATCGACGAGATCCTCGGCTGCCCGCGTCGTCGAGGACTGGCTGGGAGACTTCCCGTCAGGCTCGTCGGACTTTGCCACCGCGGACAGTGTGGGCACGATGCCGCGTCCAAGCAACCATCGGTGCCGATCGGGCCCAGGGCAACCGCTGCTCGGGCAGGAAACGGTGGCTCACCCCACGACGTCGGCAGCACGCGTGAGGGCGTGGCCCCGATCGTTCGGCAAGCGACAGCCCGACGGGGCGAGGCACACCGTCCCGCTTGGCGTCAGTCGGCTCCGGCCACGACGATCGGATCGGCCAGCCCCGTCTGCTCGCAGATCGCCCGCAACGCCGCCCACTCTTCGGCGGTGAGGGCCGGCCGTCCTTCGGCCACGCGGTCTTCGAGGTTGGCCTTGCGGGTCTCGCCCGACGGATGGGTGGACAGAAACTCCACCGCTCCGGGAACGCCCTCGCCCGCGGTCTTGATGCGCTCGAAGAAGCTGAACAGCCCGCGCGAGTCGATACCGGCCGCGTTGAGCATGTCCACTCCTGCGCGATCGGCATCCAGCTCATCGCTGCGGCTGTAGTGATTGGTGAGCAGCGACTTGGCGATCTCTTTGTTGCGCTCGCTG
>JAHZJA010001022.1 GCA_022601155.1 Deltaproteobacteria bacterium
CGGGCTCGGGTTCGGGCTCGTCAGCGTCCAGAGCAATGGCGTGGGTCTGGCCGGAGACGACTGGAGTCGGCAGGGCATCGGCGACGACGGTATGCACGGCGGGGTCGTAGTCCTCCCGAGACTGGACCGCGGTCAGGACGATCGGCGAGGCGGTCGGGGCCGGAGCTTCGGGCTCGAATGCTCCCGCGGCGAACGCTGCGGCGTGGTCGGGCTGCGAGGACCGAGCGAGCCGGTCGCGGATGATGCGTTGGAGCTGCTCGCGAGTGGCGCTGTCGAGGTCGACGAATCGAAACGCCAACGCGTGGCCTTCGTCGAGCACGCTGCCCCGGACCAGCTCGGCGTCCAACCGCACCCGCTCGCCGTCGAAGAACGCCTCGAGAGCGACCAAGCGATGCGTTGCGGTGGAGCCTGCGCTCCACACCATGATGCCGCCGAGGCTCAGATCGACGCAGCGGCCTTCGAGGGTGCCGCGGTCGGTGTAGACGAGGACCTGACCCTCGATGAGGACGCGCAACGCTGCGCGTCGGTCTGCAACCACTCGCATGAGGAGCTGGCGCCGAGGATAGCAGGTTGCCCGTGGCATCGAGGGCGAGGCCGTCGCGCGGCGCCCTGGCCCCAGTGGTGCGGAACACCCCGTTCCGTCGCAGCGGTGACGGGGGGTCGTCATCGTCGGGGGGCGTCGACCGGCGAGCGGTTGTCGATGCATCGGAGCCAGGTCGGCGTGTGCCACCCCGTTGGAACCCTTCGATGCACCTTCATGGTCGATGCCGACTCGACTCGTGAGGGCGGCATCGTGTCGCAGGCGATTTCCATCGGCCCACACGACGCGGCCGGTCGCTAGTTGGATGGATCTTCGTACGCTCCTACGTCGCACTCCTCCTCGCGCGGCTGTCCCCACTGGTCTTCGGACACGCCGCAGGGGGCGGCGGTCGAGAGCGCGGAGTTGGGCAATGTGATGGTGAACGCGGCCGTGGAGTTGGGACCGTAGGCCAACGGGCCCCATCCGTTGAGGCTGCCCGTGACCACGCTTCCGCTGGGCGTCATGCATCCCAGCGGGTCGCTCACCGCGACGGTTGGGGTGGTGACGGGGCCAACACACTCGGCCGTCCCCAACGCCTGGGCGTTGCCGAACAGGACGCTGCGGTCGAACGATGCCGTGGCGGAGGCGTGGAGCCATGTGCCACCGCCTGCGCCCGCGAGGGCGGTGTTGTTCCGTACCGTGCAGTGCATCAGCTCGGACCAAGAGGCCAGGTCGCCGTACAGCCCGCCGCCGGCGATGTCGGCTTCGTTGTCGGCGATGGTGGTGTTCGTTGCCCGCAGCATGTGCCGAATGAACAGGCCCGCGCCGTCACCGGCGGTGTTGCCATGGATCGACGAGCGTTCGATGAACAGCAGGCCTTGGACGCTTCCCCAGATGCCGCCGCCCTGGGGCGACCCTGTGCCCCCCGCCGCGTGGTTGAAGTGCACATCGGAATCGGTGATGTCCAGCTGTCCGTCGAGCGCAATACCGCCGCCTTGCGGGGCGGTGTTCTCATAGACCTGGGTTCGGAGGATCACCGAGCTCGTGCCGCTCTCCGAGGGCGCGAGGAACAAGCCTCCCCCTTGGCCCGCGCCCTCGGTGATGAAGTTGTCGGAGACGACGGAGTCGACCATCGTGAACGGGGCGCCCATGTACCCGCCGCCTCCGGCATCGAAGGTCTCGTTGCCGTGGATCAACACGTCGGACAACGAAGACAGCGAGCTTGCGGAGATGGTCGCGATGCCGCCACCGCCTCCCGACGCCCGGTTCTCGAGCAGCTGCGTGCGGACCATCGACAGTGTGGTGTCGTGGGCATGAATCCCGCCGCCGAGGCCCTCGGCGATCGTCAAACCCTGGATCCACGCCTTCGCCTCGTTGTCGGCCACGATACTGTCGGAGATGGTCAGCGAGGACGCCTCGGCGTACACGCCCCCTCCGTGGTGTCCAGCACAGCCTTCGTCCGCGTCGCCACCGATGATCATGCTGTCGAGGATCAACGTGCTGGACCGTACGCGGATGCAGCCCCCGTGCGCGTCGCCTTGGGGATGGGCCGAGGGGTCGATCTCGCCGCGCATGACCTTGAAGCCGGCGAGCGTCACTGGTGCCGACTCGGGCTGGACGTCGAAGATTCGGTCGAGGTGGGCTCCGTCGACGGTCGCGCTCACGCTCACGCTCATCGGCGTTGCAACCGCCGCACTGATGGTCACGCTCTCGGTGATGTCGAGGTCGCCCGAGGCAGGACTTTCGTCGGTGGCTGCGCCCAGCGACAGCGTGTAGGTACCCGAGACCATGAACACGATGTCGTCGGGACCAGGACAGGCATTGGCGGCCTGGACCGCAGCTCTCAGCGTGCACACCTTGTCGACCGCCGTGATGCACTCGCAAAGGGGAGCCGTGGCCAGCAGCGCGAGATCGGCGGTGTCGTTGACCTCGAAGGTCGTCGAGCGGAGCGCGAGATCGGCAGGCTCGGCGGGGAGGGGCGAGCAGGCGCCAATGCTGGCGACGGCGAGCGAAGTAAGGAGGGGCGGAGTCGAGCAAGACGAGACGAAACGATCCATGGCGGGGTGTGGACCAGCGTCATCGGAAATGTGACCAGAAATTTCTGGCGTGTGTTGCGCTGTGGGCGACGCCGACGGAAGGCGTTGGATCCGTCGTCGCAGCGGCCTCGCGGCGGTATTGTGGAGGCGTGGATTCGGGTTCATCCGACGCACCGACGACTACGAAGACCGTAGGGGCGAGGGCGCCGACGGAGGTGCTGCTACAGGCGCTGGCCGCCGCTCCACCCATACCCGTCAAGATCGATCGACTGAGCCCCGGCACGCAGGTGGGCGGGTTCCAGATCAACGGGGTCCTCGGAGCCGGATCGATGGGAGTGGTGTACGAGGCCATCGACCTCGCGCTCGACCGTCGAGTCGCGCTCAAGCTCCACGCCCGTCGTGGCCAGGATGTGCGCACCTCACGGATGTGGCGCGAGGCCAAGGCGATGGCCCGGCTGACGCACCCCAACGTGATCGCGGTCTACGAGGTCGGCGAGCACGAGGGCCGGGTGTTCATCGCGATGGAGCTGGTCGAAGGCGGCACCGTGCGAGACTGGCTGGCCGAAGGGGAGCCCGGGACGATTCGCTCGTGGCAGTCGATCCTCGACGTGTTCCTGCAGGCCGCGGAAGGGCTCGCAGCAGCCCACGCGGTGGACTTGGTGCACCGCGATTTCAAGCCGGACAACATCCTCGTCGGTGGTGATGGCCGAGCCCGTGTGGCGGACTTCGGGCTCGCGCGCGGGGCTACGGGAGGCTCTGACTCGGGTGGGGCGGAGTCCGAGGACCCGGTGTCGGCTCCTGACGTGGACATGCGGGTCACCCAGACGGGGATGACGGTCGGAACGCCGGCCTATATGGCGCCCGAGCAGCTCACCCGCGGTGAGGTCGACCATCGGTGCGACCAGTTCTCGTTTTGTGTGGCGTTGTTCGAGGCGCTGCACGGCGTGCGGCCCTACGACGCACAGACGCTGACGGGCCTGCTCGAGCAGGTCTCGGGGGGCGACATCCGAACGCCGGACACCGACCGCATCGTGCCGGCATGGTTGTTGTCGGTGGTGCGGCGGGGACTCGGTGCTCGGCCCGAGGATCGGTTTCCTTCCATGCGGCAGCTGATCATCGCGCTGCGCGACGATCCTTCTCGCCGCCGCGGTCGGATCTGGCTCGGCGCAGGAGTGCTCGCGGCGTTGGGGCTGACCGCGTGGGTGACCCGGGCTGCGTCTTCGGTCGAGGAGCCGTGCCAGGGCCTCGGCGATGAGGTGAGGGCGATCTGGAATCCGTCGGTCGCAGATAGGGTCGAGCGTGCACTGCGGGCGACGGGGTCGAAGGTCGCTGACGATGCGAGCGGGCGGGTTCGGTCGACGCTCGACGACTACGCGGGCCGGTGGGGCACCTTGCGGGCGGAGGCCTGCCTCGCCACCCGGGTTCGCGGCGAGCACAGTGAGGCGATGCTCGACCGGCGCATGCTCTGCTTCGAGCGCCGTCGGCAGCAGCTGGAGGCAGTGGTCGCCGTGCTCGAGACGCCGGACCCGCGGGTGGTGGAGAACGCGGTCCAGACCTTGGGGGTGCTCGAAGCTCTGGAGAGGTGCAGCGATCTCGAGGCTCTGCAGTCGCAGGTGCCGTTGCCCGCCGATGAGTCCGCCCGCGAGGCCGTGGCCGATGCCCGCACGCGCCTTGCCCAGATCGATGCCGACAACGCGGCGGGGCGAGGGGCGGAGCTGGGCCAGCAGGTCGATGCGGTGGTCGAGCATGCGATGGTGCAGGCTTTTCCACCCTTGCTGGCCGAGGCTCACCACATGCGAGCGGTGGTGCTCACGGCCGCCGACCAGCGCCAAGCTGCGATCGACGAATCGGTGGTGGCACATCGGTTTGCGACCCAGGCGGGGGACGCTCGGCTGGCGTGGCGTAGTGCTCTGCTGGCGGCCAGCAGGATCGGTGACACCGCTACGGGGACGGACGACGCGCTGCGCTGGCTGGAGGTCGCCGATGGCTGGGCACAGCGGTTCGCACTCGATACCGGTGACCGCGGGTATGCGCTGCAGATTCGAGCCAACATCTTCCAGCAGGGCGATCGACTCGAAGACGCACTGCTCGACCTGCGCCGGTCACTGGCGATGACCCACGACGAGCCGGACCCCCGGGCCAAGGCCGGGGACATGGGCAACCGACACAACGGCATCGCGTTCTTGCTGTATCGCCTGGCTCGCCACGACGAAGCCCGGGAGCACGCGCAGCTGGCGATACGACTGCTGGAGGACGCCTACGGCGTCGGTCATCCGCTGGTCGCAAGAGCGCTGGCCGTCTTGTCGTACATCGAGCGCGGACGGGGCGACAACGCGGCCTCGCTCGAGGCCATCGAGCGAAGTCTCGCGATTCGGCAGCAGAGCCCTGGTCCTGCCTCGGCCAGTCTGGCATCGGCGCTTCGCGAGCGCGCCGACGCCCTCA
>JAHZJA010001023.1 GCA_022601155.1 Deltaproteobacteria bacterium
CCCATCATCAAGGCCCACGGGCGCAGCCGGGCTCCTGCGATCGCCAACGCGATCAAGGTGGCGGCCAAGGCTGCGCGCGACGATGTGTGCGGCCAGATCGAAGAGGCAGTCGCGAGCTTCGAGGCGCGTGAGGGCACCGATGCCGACGTGGGAGGTTCGTGATCCCGCGGATCCCCGGCTGGCTCCGTTCGCAGCGCTGACGCGATCGGGCCCGCGCGACACCGTGGTGGTGGAGGGCGAAATCGCGGTGGAGCGAGCATTGGCGAGCAGCCACCTCGTGACGGCCGTGCTGCTGACCGCCGCGCATCGCCAGCGCTTGGATGCCCTGCTCGACCCGGCGATCCCCGTGTTCGTGGCCACCGCGGCCATGGTGCGCGAGGTGGTGGGCTTTGATTTTCACCGTGGCTGTCTGGCCGTGATGCCGCGCCCGGTGGCTTCGTGGACCGATGCCGTCAGGGACCACGACGGACTCCGCCGCGTGCTCGTGGCCGAGGGCCTGGCCGATCCCGCCAACCTCGGCGCCGTGATTCGCAACGCACGGGCCTTGGGGGTGGACATGGTGCTGCACGGGCGCGGAGCCGACCCGTGGTCACGCCGTGCGATTCGAGCGGCGATGGGGCTGGGGTTCTCGATGCCGGTCATCCGCTGCGACGACCTCGCGCAAGCGGTGCAGGGGGTGCGGGCGCGGATGGGCGAGGCGGCGCGGGTGTTGGCGGCGGTCGTGCAGCCGGGCGCGGTCACGCTGACGCACTACCAGCCGCCCGCGCGGGCGATCGTGTTGGTGGGCAACGAAGGGGCGGGGCTGTCGGAGGCCTTGCGCGCGCAGGCGGACGACGCCGTCACGATTCCCCTCGCGGACGGGGTCGACTCGCTGAACGTCGCCGCGGCGACGGCCGTGGTGCTGTACGCACTGGCGGCCGCCGATGGTGATGGGGGACGACGGTCTGAGCCGCGAAGCGCTAGTGGTGCGGTGAAGTGACGCGCGCTCGGGCGCGGACCGGTTTCGATTCGTGTCGAGGATCCCGTAGTGTTGCGGCATGCGAACCCTCGTGCGATGGCTGGCGGTCTCGATGGCGACCATGGTCGCGTCCGCATGCCGGCCTGCGGCCGCCCCTTGCCCGCCACAGGCACGACCGGATGTGCGGCTGCCCGCATCGCCACCCGATGCCACGCCGCCGCTCGAGCGACGCATGGACGGTTTGTTCGCCGCCTACGCACACGGAGTGCGCCCCGGGTACGCGGTAGGGATCGTCCGCGAAGGCAGGCTGGTGTTCGGCAAGGGCTACGGCTACGCGGACATCGAACAACGCAGGCCGATCACCGCCGACACCGCGTTCAACCTGGCTTCGCTCTCGAAGCAGTTCACCGCGGCGACCATTGCCCTGGAGATCGAAGCGGGGCGGCTGACGCTCGACGACCCGCTGTCCGCTCACTGGCCGGACTTGCCGTCGTTCGCTCGCGAGATCACGCTCGCTCATCTCGTGTACATGACCAGCGGCCTTCCCGAGTACTACACCTTGCCGTCGCCCAAGGGAGGTTGGTCCTCGGAGAATCGGTTCACCGTGGATGACGCCATTGGGGCGGTGCTCGGCGCAGGCGAGCTTCGATACACGCCAGGCACACGCTGGGAGTACTCCAACATCAACTACCAACTGCTGGCGGTGCTCGCCGGGCGGTTGCACGGGGTGTCGTTTGCCGAGCGCAGCGCGACGGCGGTGTTCCAGCCTCTGGAAATGACCCACACCTGGGTCGACGCCCCGGTCCAGCTCGACCGCCCCGAGCGTGCGCGTGCCTATGTCTGGGAGGACGACGGCTGGACGGAGGCGCCGCGGCTGTCCCCCCACTACGGAGGCAGCGGTGTGTTCTCCTCGCTCGAGGACCTCGCCCGCTGGGACACGGCGCTCTACCACTCGGCCGCGCTGGGGGAGGGCTGGTCGAAGCGGATGCTGTCCACCCGCCGCTTCGAGCACGACAAGGACAACGATGCGTTCGGGCTCGTGTTGGGCTCCTACGAGGGCATGGACACGATCTGGTACGAGGGTGGCGACTACGGTGTCTCCACCTATATGGCTCGTCTTCCGCAGCGCGACACCACCGTCATCTGCTTGTCGAACTTTGGACATGGGGGCTGCTGGGGGAAGGCGCAGGCGGTCATCGACACCCTCGTCGCCATGGACGCGGCGCCACAGCCATAGCCGCTGGGGAGAGCCCGGTTCAGCGCAGCAGTGGTCACGCGGCTGCATCCGGTACGTCCATGGTGGGCCCGACCGCAGTACAGCCCGTGGCGTGGCGTGTCGTGCCGAGGGGACGTCTCGTTCCATGAGCATCACGGGCCGACGTGGGGCACGGCTGCGCTGCGACAACGAAAAGACGAGCCGGATAGACGGCCCGGCCAGGCAACCCCGAGGACGCGGCTCGGGTCGAGCTCGAGGACGGTGAGGTATCCTCCGACTCGGAGCCCTTTTCGTGCGCCTTGCTGCCCTGTCCGACTTTCACATCGGAGCCCATCGTCACACCGATGGGTTCGAGCATGACCTGCCGACCTTTGGGCGGTTTCTCGACACGCTGGAGCGCGAGCACGACCAGGTCGTCTTGCTGGGCGACATCTATCAGACCGACCACGGGCTGGTGCCCACCGAGCGCGCCGCTCGTCGCATGCTCGCCCGTGCGCAGCGGCGGGTCGCAGCACTCAGCGATCGATTCGCCCAGCCGCCGTATGTGCACGTGTTCGGCAACCACGATGCGATCGCGGGCCCGGCCTTGGGCGCGCCCGAACGGCTGCGCATTCCTGGGCGGTTCCCGGCGCTGCTGACCCACGGGCACCAGTACGATCCCATCGCCGTCAACGCGCGATGGGTGGCGGGGCTGGGAACATGGAGCACGGGTCGCATGCGAGCGGTGGGGCTGCGGCCGGTGGCGTGGTGGTTCGAACAACGCGACGTGCAGATCAAGGAGCGCCGCTTTCGTGGGCCACAGGGCCCCTACGCCCGCGGGGCCGAGACGCTCGCGCGCCAACACGACGCCTCGATCGTGGTGATGGGCCATACCCACGTCGCTGGCATCACGCCGATCGAGCCGGGAGTGATGGTCAACACCGGGACGTGCAGCGGTGGTCGGACGATGTGGGTGTCGATCGATACCGACACGGGGACGGTTGCCGTGCACACGCCCGGCGGCGTGGACCGACACCAGCTGGGGTGAAGGTGGCCGTGCGTGGTCCTGCTGGGTCGCGACGTGCCCGAAGGGTGTGCTACACGGGCCGAATGCGACGCCGTCTCGCTGTGGGATCGATGCTGATACTGGCTGCGTGCGGCTCGGTGGGGGTGCAGGCCGCACATCCGGGGGCGAGCGATGCTCCGGCCGTTGCGCAGGTCGGCAGCGAAGCTCCGGCACCGACTGCGGTTGCGCCCGAGACCGAAGCCGAGCCCCTGCCCGAACCGGTCAGTCTGGCGACCGCGGACCCAAGGGGGGAGCCACCCGCCGACGCCGTACCCATCGAAGCCGAGCCGGTCGAGCCCGAGCCGGTCGAGCCTCCGTGGTCGGTCGACGACGAACCACGCATCCTCGCGATCCAGCCGTTCGTTGCCGCCGCGGCGGAGGAGCACGAGGTGGATCCTCATCTGGTCAACGGTGTGATCTGGGTCGAGAGCAAGTTCCACCGCAAGGCCCGAAACCGCAGTGGCGCTCGGGGCCTGATGCAGCTGATGCCGAAGACGGCCAAGTCGATCGGTCGTTCGCTGAAGCGACCGGCCAAGGTCTACGACGCCGAGTTCAACGTGCAGGCGGGGACCTGGTATCTGGGGCGGCTGTTGTCGAAGTTCGACGGTGACGAAGCGCTGGCGCTCGCGGCCTACGTGCGTGGTCCTGCCAAGATCAGGGCGTGGATCGAGCAGGGCGAGCCGTTTCCCCGCTCGGTCCTCGGCTTCGTCGACAAGGTTCAACGGGCCCGGCGTGCCTTCGCAGCGCGTGGGTGGCCCGCTGCGCCACCATCAGAACCGGCCGAGCCTTCGTCCTGAGCGCTGGGGTCGAGCCCGCATCGGCGTTACGCGCCAGACCATCGCCGCCATCGAGACCGGGAAGTACCCGCCGTCCTCGATCGCTGCGTTCCGGATCGCCGACGTGTTCGGCAAGGACCTCCAAGAGGTGTTCCAGTGGGAGCGATGAGCGACGCTGCGGGTGCCGGACCGACGGGTGGGGGCGTTGCGGACCTCCGCCAGCAGTGTGGCGCGCGGAGCAGCGGCCCATGAGCTGGCCAGGCGGTGGACTCGCGCCGCGAAGACGGTCGTCGAATCCCGTTCTGCGCCGGGTGACCGGCCAGCCGCGCCGCAACGGCGGCTCGGTCATGCGAGGGGAGCCGCACATCAGATACCTGTTTGTATCCTGGCATTGTGTTTGGAATGCTCGTTTCCAGGGCGTTGATTTCGTGTATTCTCCGACGAATGCGACGTGGTCCACTGAACTCACTTCTCACGCTAGGCGCCCGCGCCTCCCTCGCGGGTGCCTTTGGGTTGGTACTGGCCGCCGGCTGTGGCTCCGTGGACGACGGATCCGGCAGCGGCAACAACGACAGTGCCAACAACCCGACCAGTGACTCGGATGGCGGCAATGGGACGGTCGCTCCGCCGGAGACGACAGGGGGGCCGGTCGCGACCGGTGACGGCCCGATGGCGACCACCGCTGCCGACGATGGGATGACCGACGACGGCCCCAGCAACTTCATCGAGAAGCCCGACGGCGGCGACGTCAACAACGAGTGCGACATCTGGGCCCAAGACTGCCCCGAGATGGAAAAGTGCATGCCGTGGGCCAACGACGGCGGTGGCTCGTGGAACGCGACGCGCTGCTCGCCGATCTCCGAGAACCCCGGCCAGCCTGGCGACACGTGCACGGTCGAGGGCAGCGGCGTCTCGGGCCTCGACGACTGCGACATCGCGGCGATGTGTTGGGACGTCGATCCCAAGACCAACATGGGCAACTGCGTGGCCTTCTGTGAGGGGACCGAGGACTCGCCTCTGTGCTCCAACCCAGACGAGGGCTGCTCGATCACCAACGATGGTGTGCTGATCCTGTGCTTGGCGTTCTGCGATCCCTTGCTGCAAGACTGCCCCGAGGGCAGCGCGTGCTACCCGGAGAGCAACGGCTTCTTCTGCTCGCCCGACGCCTCGGGCCCCGAGCTGGGCGCGATTGGTGACCCCTGCGAGTTCATCAACGTGTGCGACCCGGGCGGCTGGTGTGCGGCGGCAGAGACGGTGCCCAACTGCCAGGGCTCCATCGGCTGCTGCGCGGCCTACTGCGACTTCTCCGAGCCCAACGCGAGCGAGACCTGCCCCGCGGGGACCGAGTGCATCGCGTGGCATGAAGAGGGCACGGCCCCTCCGGGAGAGGAAGACATCGGGGTCTGCATCGTGCCGCAGACCTAGTCGCGGGCGGTCCAAACCCGGCCCAAACCCATGAGGCCCGGTCTTCTGCGTCACGCAGGGCCGGGCCTCGTGCCGTGTTGGCGTGCTAGCGTTCGGGTCGGCAATGACCAGCTCGAGCGTGCTCGCCACCGATGCGTACAAGTTCTCGATGGCCCAGGCGGGGTTTCCCCTGCGACGCGAGACCTTCTACTTCTCGTTTCGCTTTGGGGGCCTGCACACGATCCCCTTCGATCTGGCCGCGCATGTGCGGGC
>JAHZJA010001024.1 GCA_022601155.1 Deltaproteobacteria bacterium
CGAGCGCGCGGCGATGACCCGGGCCCCACGGTCTCCGCGCGTCGAGCGTCGCACCTGCGTCGTGCCGCCCGGGCCCGACTTTGGCTGACCGAGCGCTTCGAACCGGAGCACCGCCCACAGGACATTCCCGACGATGACCCGCGGCTGCTGCGAGCGCGGGCCAGCAAGTCCCTGGTGCACCCCAAGCTGTGGACGACCTGCCAAGTGCTGGTGCTTCCGCCCGCGCCGCCGCCACCGCCGGGGCAGCCGCCGGGCACTCCCGTCTCCGCCAATCCGGATGACCCCAGGGCCAAGGATCCTGCGTGGCAGCAAGCGGCCCGCGAGGCACTGGCCCCCCTGCAGGCTCGAATCGAGCGCAACGTCCCCGCCGACGATCCGGAGGCCTGCACCTTGATCAGCCGCGAGGTCACGCTGTCGGGGCAGCCCGACGATCCGCAGCTGCGGATCACGTTCGAAGGCCTCGGCGGATTCGACCTCGACGCATGCGCCGAGGCTGGACCCGACGGTCAGTGCATCGAGCCGCAGTTCGATCCGACCTGGACCGCCACCGTGCGCAACGCGGCCGACCCCGGCTCGCCTCCGCCCTTCTTCACGCGGTTTGGGCTGCACCTGGTGCACGTCCACGAGATCCTCCCGCAGCAGCTGGCCGGAGAGCCCGCCACCGAGGAGGCGGTGCGGGCCGCGGTGCACGAGGCATGGCGCACCGAGGCCCTGTCCAATGAGCTCGATCGCATGGGCAAGACCGCCGGCCTGCGCATGGCGGCCCCGACGGAGCCCGCGCCATGAACCCGCTGGAGGGCGGCACGCTCCAGGCGTTGTCGCGCCGGATCCCCAGCGTGATGCGCAGCGAGTTCGGTCGTGTGATCGAAAACCTGATGGACGTGCCGGGCTCCATGGGCGCGGTGCTGGTGGACGACGACGGCTACGCCATCGACTACGTCTACAACCCCAAGCTGCTCGACGACATCGACATCCAGATCGTGGGGGCACAGCTGGGGCAGTCGGTCTTGCAGACGTTTGGTACCGCCGCCCACCGCGACCTGGGCACACCGACCATCGTGCTCGAGGGCAAGGAGGTGACGTTGGTGGCCAGCCCCGTCGGCCAGCACTACGTGCTGACCTTCGTCATGGATGCATCGGTCGATCCCAGCGGCGTACTCGGCCACTTCGAAGCGGTGCGCAGCACCGTCGAGCATCTGCTGACGTAAGGCGGCGGTCCAGCCGGCGTGTGCCACGTCTCGCTCGGGTTTTCGCACCGAGGGCGTCCTTGACGATGCCGGACCCGCTCTTCCACACTGGCCATCGACCATGGCCACCCACATCACCACCGATTGCATCAACTGCGGCGCCTGCGAGCCCGAGTGCCCAAACGAGGCGATCTCGGAGGGTGACGACATCTACGTCATCGATCCCAACCTGTGCACCGAGTGCGTGGCGTTCCACGACTACGAGGCGTGCCAGGCGGTGTGCCCCGTGGAGTGCTGCATCCCGGACCCCGGCAACGTGGAGACCGAGCAGACCCTCTACGACCGGGCGGTCAAGCTCCACGAAGACAAGAGCTTTCCGCGGCTGGACGTGCTGCCCAACGACCTGTCCCACTTCCGCAAGAAGAAGGCTTGATCCTCGCCCCGCCCCCGCAAACGAAAAACTCAATGATTGCGAAATCTTTCGCGCCGTCCGCCCCAGTTCGGACCGGCGCGGGTCATCGGCGGCCCCACGCGCGGGCGGCCTGGTCATCGCCCGACTGTTAAGCTCCTCGCCGCGTGTCCGACCCGCCCTCAGCCGACGCCGAGCCGCTCGAGCCGGAGCCGTCTGCGTCGTGGTCGGGCCTGCTCGTACGACTGGGCCTGTCGCTGGTGCTCGCGGTCGCCTTTGCCGCCGTGCTGTGGCCTCGCCTGCGGACCATTCCGGAGGACCTGAGCATCGCGTGGTGGGCCGTCCCCACGTATCTGCTGGCGTTGGTGCCGTACCACCTCGCCCGCGCCGGACGATGGCATGTGCTGCTGCGACCGCTGGGCGCCGTGCGGCTGGCCGACAGCATGCGGGTGAGCCTGGCGGGCTACATGTGGATCGCACTGCTGCCGTTTCGGCTGGGCGAGTTTGCCCGACCGCTGATGCTCGCCGAGCGCACCGAGATCGGCATCAAGCCGGCCCTGGGTACCGTCGCCATCGAGCGGGTCCTCGACGGCCTCATCATCTGCACCCTGTTCTTCGTCGCGTCGGCCGGTAACCCCTCGACCGAGCTGCCCGCCCTGCTGACCGCCACCACCGGGGTCATGGCCTTGTTCGGCGTCGCGCTGACGGGGCTGCTGGTGATGGCGCGCTGGCCACGGGCGATGACCCGCATCATCGACGCCACCCTCGGCCGGGTGTGGGCTCGCGCCGGCCAGTGGACGTCGGGGCTGTCCGAAGGCGTCGCGCAAGGGCTCACCGCCCTGCCCCGCGGTGGACCAGCCGCCACCTTCATCGCCATCACCTCGATCTACTGGGCGAGCAACGCGGTGGGGATGTGGGTCCTGGCCCAGGGATGCGGGCTCCCGATTGGGGTCGGCGACGCGGTACTGGTGATGGCGGTGATGAACATCGCGTTGCTCGTGCCGGGAGGCCCCGCGCAGGTCGGCATCTTCCAGACCGGGGTCGCGCTGGGCCTCCACCTGGTGCTGCCCGCCGACACGATCCGCGACGATGGCAGTGCGTTCGCGTTTTATCTATACCTGTGCCAGCTGGGCTCGATCACCGTTGCGGGAGGGTGGGCCCAACGCAGCCTGGGCTTGCCGTGGCGCACCGTGCTCGGCCGCTTCGCGCCACCCCCCAAGACCTCATCGTGAGCGAGCCTGCCTCCCCTTCCCCCTTGCTGCGCCCCGGCGTGTTGTTGCGCGCCGCCGCCCAGCTTGGCCTCGGCATCGGGCTGTTCGCAGCGCTGGTGTGGTGGGTGTCTCCCAGCTGGGAGGAAATCGAGGGCCGCATCGATATCCACGTGGGGTGGCTGCTGTTCGGGTTGACCGGGAGCGCGATGGCCACGGTGGTGGGCGCAGCGCGGTGGAAGCTGTTGTCGGAGACCATGGGCGCGACCGAGCTGCCCTACGGCGTCTACTTCCACTACATGGCGATGACCCGCCTGGTGAGCCAGGTGCTGCCCAACCTCCTGGTCGACCTCGTCGGCCGGGGCACCGCCCTCAAGCACGCGGGGAGCGACAGCAAGCTGGGTCAGCTCATCGCCCCCGTGGTGCCCGAGCGCCTGCTCGACCTGCTGCTCCCCCTGACCTTGTTCGGCTGGGCGGTCGCCATCCACATCGCCAAGCTGCCGTGGGATCCGTGGTGGTCGCTCGCCGCGGTCTCGGTGCTGTTTGCGGCGCTGAGCGTGCCGTTGCTGCGACCCGCCGTGCGCATCGCCCTGCGCCTGTACGGTGAGCTCAGGCGACTGCGCAAGCGCGACCGCTCACTGCCCCTGCCCCCGATGCCCCAGGTCGGCATCGGCATGTCGGCACGGATCGTCTTGTACAGCATCGTGCGCTACATCGGATTGCTCATCCAATACTGGGGATCAGGCGCGGGCTTTGGCGTGTGGTTGTCGGCGTTGGTGTTGGTGAGTGCGGTGCCGCTGGCCCAGCTGGCCGGGCTGGTCGGCCTGACCCCTGGTGGCCTGGGCGTGGTGGAGGGCGGCTGGGTGGCTTCGTTGCGACAGCTGGGCCAGGACGAAGCCACCATCGTCGTGTACATCGCCGCCGCGCGTCTGATGATGAGCGTCAACTTCGGCATCCTCACCCTGTGCTCGTGGCCCTGGCGTCGGGTTCGCGCCCAGCCCAATGCGGACAGTCGCCTCGACGCCAGCTCGCCCGATGCGGGCGAGTAGCCCGTCGCCCGACGCGGGCCGGTAGCCCGTCACCCGACGCGGGCAAGTCGTCCGTCGCCCGATGCGGGCAAGTAACCCGTCGCCCGGTGCGGGCAAGTGGTCCGTCGCCCGATGCGGGCAAGTAACCCGTCGCCCGACCCGGGCAAGTGGTCCGTCGCCCGACGCGGGCAAGTAGCCCGTCGTCCGATGCGAACAAGTGGCCCGTCGCCCGCTGCGGGCAAGGAACCCGTCGCCCGACCCGGGCAAGTAACCCGTCGCCCGATGCGGGCCGGTAGCCCGTCGCCCGATGCGGGCCGGTAGCCCGTCGCCCGATGCGAACAAGTGGTCCGTCGCCCAATGCGGGCAAGTAATCCGTCGCCCGATGCGGGCAAGTAACCCGTCGCCGGACGCGGGCCAGCGCCCGGCCGGATGCGGACACCGGGCACGACCTCCTTGCCCGCCTGCCGACCGCGCGACGGAGGCGGGACGATACCCTCCGCTCCGTGACCGCGGCGGCGACCGGTCCGCGGGAGGAGGTCCTCCGCTCGAATGGAGACGTGCCTTCCGAAGCGGTCAGGAGGCCGACGGTGCCTTGGCACCCTCCTCGGTGGGAGGCCGACCGAGAAACCTGCGGATCGATCGAGCCCAATGCTCCAGGTTTGCTGCGGTCGACTCGACCAACGCGGCAGAAGGCTCGAGGGTGTCGAGCTGCTCACGCAGCAGCCGCTTGGCGTGGTGCAGCCGGCTCTTGACCGTCCCGGGCGGAATCCCCAGCACGGTGGCGACGTCCTCGACCGACAGCTCTTCCCAATAAAACAGCTCCAGCGTCAGCTGCATGTCGAGAGACAAGCGCCGCAGGGCCTGCAGGAGCAGCTTCTCCTCGTCGGCCATCAGCAGCGTCATGCTGGGTGAGCGACCCGAGTCACGGCGATCCTCGGCCCCAGGCTCGGTCGCCAGCGCCTTGTAGTGCTCGCGCATGTAGTGCAGCAGCACGCGACGGGCGATACCCATCAGATAGACCTTGAACGGGAGACCGGGCGGAATCCGATCCCGAGACTCGACACAGCCCAGCCAGGCCTTCTGCATCAGATCCACATGCTGCCCTGGCGCTCGCCCCCGAAAGAAGCGGGACAACGACTCGAAGTGGCGTCGCACGAGGACCGTGCCCGCCTTCTCGTCACCATGACCCCACGCGACGAGGAGTTCGTGATCGCTGGGGGATGCGTCGGTCATGGGTCTAGAGCACACCGGGCCCCGTGAAGCCAGGATTGCACGCGGTGCCGCAGCGCGTCGTTGCCCGGCACCGATCCGAGCGCCATTGTGGCACGACATGCCAGTTCGCGGGCTCGCTGTGGCTCGGTGCTGGAGAGCACTCGGGCCGCCACAAACCACGTCGGCGCTGCGCTGGCGGGCGCCAGGCCCTCGATGGTCGCCAACCGCCCGAGCGCACGCTCGGCGACGAGCACCGCCGCGTCTCGGTCATCGAGCTCGAGCTGCGTCGCCGCGAGATCGCGGAGGGCCTGTCGCCCCTCACGGGTGGCCAGGTCGGCGTCGTCGAGCCTCGGAACGGCCGCAGAGAGCAGCACCAGCGCCTGTTGCGCTCGACCGCGCTGCAGCGCGGAGTGCCCCAGCGCCAAGCGGGCCCAGACCGTGCTCATCGCGTCTTCACCCTCGGCACGGGTCCGGATGGCGACCGCTTGCTCGCGATGGTGCAGCGCCTCGCTTCCGTGCCCCTGCCGCTCGAGGGTGGCGGCCAACGTCAGGTGGGAGATCGCCACGACGAGATCGTCGGGTCCTTGTAGGTGGGTGCGCAGGGCGAGGGCCTGCTCGTGGAGTGTCCGGGCTTGCTCGAGCTGCCCGGCGGCAGCCAGCGCTTCCGCCAGGGCGTCCTGACTCTGTAGTGTGCTCAGCTCCAGTGCCCCCAACGCTTGGACCTTCAGATCGTAGGCCGCGCGCAGATCTTCGGTGGC
>JAHZJA010001025.1 GCA_022601155.1 Deltaproteobacteria bacterium
CGATCGCGGCCGCTCGCCGGACATCAGGCGATCACGGGGTGTGGATCCGGGGCTCGCACGACACCCGAAGGCGTCGGTCAGTAGAGCACCACATCGCCCGAGAGCGGACCGGCGCCGGGATCGTCGAGACATCGGGTGACGCCCGATCCTCCCCTCCACCGCAGCTCGGAGACGCGAAAGCAGCCCTCGTGCTGACGATGGATCACCACCAGCGGATTGCCGTCGGCGGGCCCACACCGTCGCCCCGGGCAACGCGGGGCGCGTGCCCTCCTCCACCCCTCGATGCCCGGCTCGTCGATCATCCGCGCGGCCGCAGCCTCGCACGCAGCATCGGTGCCCAGCACATACACGGTGTCCACCCCATCCTGTCCCCGAGCGTGGTCGATGGCCCGACGCAAGACGACCTCACACGCATCGCGCTCGGGCACCCGCACGTCATCGCCAGCGACCGGGCGGCACCCCACGACCTGAACGCCGAGCACCCCCAGGACCAAGACCGGTAGCAGACCGCAACGCGCCACTCGCCGTACCAACCTAGCACGGCCATACCGGCGCCAAACTGACCACGAACATGAGGTCGGTGGTCTTGGCCGCGGCTTCCCGCGCCCCGACCGTGGGTTCCGTTGGTAGTCTGAGCGGCCGCGTCTCCGCGCTGGCCTACCGTCGCCGTCCTTGCCCCGCGTTCCGAGACACAGGGGCACGAAGGCAACGCCCGGCGGCTCAGACCGTGGGCGGAGTCTCGGGAAACACTCCGAGGATGGGAGTGAAGAAGGGGATGTCCAGCCCGCCCACGGGCGAGCCGCACGTCGGAGTGGCGACGCAAGTGCCTCCGAGCAGGAAGCCCACACAGGACCAAACATCGCGCGGACTACAGACGTTCGCGCACACCAGTTCACTGGGCTCGCAGGGATCTCCCCAGCTCTGAATTCGATCCACCGCGACGCTGATCACTGTCGCTGGGACCACATGGGCTTCGAGGTCTCCCCACACTCCGCAGGCGTAGTTGTGGGCGTCGGTCTCTCCCAGCGCGTCACACAGATCGCCGTAGGCATCGCAGTCAAAGGGAGTCGCCAGCGCATCGCTGATGGCGTTCATCTCGGCGTCCTCGAAGCCGTAGTGGTTGATGATGTCCGAGGCATCCGATGACGTCAGCCCGCACAGGCCCGCGGTCATGGCGGATGTTGGTGCTCGCTCGGCGACAACGACCGACGGGGAGGCGTGGGTGCGTCCATCAGCGGCGCCAGGGGCGAGCGCGAGCAGGGCGGGAACGAGGATGGCTACGGGAAGGACGAGGACGGTGGGTTTCATGAAATCTGTCTCCACCAGCCCTCTTGTCGTCGAGGTCGGGAAACGTCACCCCGCCCCTTTCGCTCGGCAGCGGTCGATGCCCGAGGAACGCCGGAGCACGCCGCGAGACGAATTGGTGTGGATCGAACACGGTGCGTCCATAATGGAGACCGATGGTCTCGCCCCGGGCTCGTTGTGTGCTGTCGACGTTGTTCGTGTGGCTGGGGGCGGGGTGTCCGGACGGGTCCTCGACATCCAGCGGGGGCGACGAGGGCCGGGGCGCGCTGGCGCCCATCGATCGTCCGTCCATCGAGCTGGTCGGTTGTCGTCACCACGATGTGGATCGGGGCACGTGTCACCTCAGCGTGGGGAAAGACCGGACCCTGCACATCTGGCTGGACCTGCGGACGACGGCGTCGGTCCGGCTGGAGGTCGACGGGCTGAACAGGGAGCCGGACGAGCGCGTGGAGATTGGCGGGGGCGTGCGGCTGCACCTGACGGTGGGGGCCGATGCCACGCGGCTGCGCATTGCCGGGGCCGAGCCGCCATGGAGGGAGCCCTTCGAGCTGGCGATTGTTCGCGACGCCGTGCCCGCGGCCGTGGCCGAGGCGGAGAGGATCTACGACGAGCACCCGCGCCGGGCCATCGAAGTGCTGCAACGGGCCCTGGAGGAGCTCGACGGCGTCAGCCGGCTCATGGCGCTGCGGCTCTTGTGGAAGCTGATGAGCAGGGTCCACGACGTGCAGCTCCTGCAGCGATTGGAGGAGACCGCACAACTGGCTCGACGCTTGGGTCGCACGATCGAGTTTGGAGAAGCCGCGTCGACGGCCGTGCTCATGTACCTGCGTCGAGAACGAATCTCGGCTGCGCGACGCTGGGTGCAGCAGCTGGATCCGACGCATCGGATCCCACAGGTGCGAATCTGGGCCAACTACTACGGCGGGATCTTCGACGCCTGGACCGGGGATCTCGGTGGTGCGGTGCGAGCGTTCTCGTCTGCGCGTGAAGATGCCCGACGCGTCGGTATGAACAGGGAGTTCATCAACGCGACCGAGCATCTGGCCGGCCGTTTGGCCGACCTGGGACGAGGCGTAGAGGCCCTCACGATGATCCGCGACACCCTCGCGGCTGCACCCAACCACGACATTCCCTGTCGCTCACTGGCTCGGCTACGCGACAATGCCGGATGGACTCAGTTTCGGTTGCTCGCAGCGGGGCTGGACCACGATCCTCCAGCCCCGTTGATGCGGGCCGCTCTCATCGCGGTCCAGAGCGACGGCGAGTGCCCGGATCCAAGGCAGGCGGCCTACTCGCGGGTGAACCTCGCCGAGCTGGCCCTGTACGATGCAGAGCCTCAAGAGGCCATGGACTGGATCGAGGCGCTACGGGCCGAGCCTCATCCCCCCGAACTGGATCCATGGGCTACGGACATCGCGACGCGGGCTGGCCTCGCGACGGGGCGCTGGGAGCTGGTGGAGCCGGTCGTGTACGCTCCCATCGACGCGCCGCGGCTGCGCCTGCGCTCGGTGCTGACCCGCGCGCAAACCCTCGAGCGGATGGGCATGCGGGCCGCCGCCATCGATGCCTATCGAGCCGCAGAAGCACAGGTCTCCAAGGAGCTGTCGTCGGTGACGATCGCGGCCGGACGCGAGCCCTACCTCGTGGGACGCCAGCAGAGCGCACGGCGTCTGGTCGAGCTGCTCGTGGAGGAGGGGCAGGCAGCCGAGGCTCTGTGTCGGGCTCGCCTCGCCCGTGGCCGGGCGCTGCAGACGGTGTGCCACGCGAATCGAATCGAGGCGTTGTCTCCCGAGGACAAGGCCCGCCGGCAGCGACTGTTGGTCGATGTGCTGGAGGTACGCCAGGCCGTCAGCCGAGAGCAGCGCGACGACTGGCGCTACTCGGCCGACGAACGCGACCGACGACGTGAGCGACGGGCTCGCCGCGTGGCCGGGTCGATGGTGCTGCTCGACCAGGCGGTACGGGTGGGGAACACCACGCCGACGGGGTGCGACGACCTGACCGCGGCCGCTCGTGGAGAGTTGCTGTTGATGGACTTCCCGCGCAGCGAAGGGATGTGGCTGTTCACGGCCGACGTGCACGGGGTGGAGGCGCAGGCGGTCGAGACCCCGACCCCTCGGACGGCTGCGCAATGGAGCCACACGGTGCTCGGGCCGCTCGCCGGACGGATCGAGGCTGCACGCCAGCTTCGCGTGATTCCGACCGGCGCGGGGTGGCGGGTGCCCTACCATGCGCTCCCGCTGGGCGAGGGGGTCGTGCTCGATGCCACTGCGGTGGTCTATGCCCTGGATATCCCTCAGCCCGCCGTGTCCTCGGGTTCCGCCGCACTGGTGGTCGCCAACGCGGCCGGACGCCTGCCCCACGCCGAGGCCGAGGCGCGCCAGGTCGTCGCCGGGCTGGAGGCGCAGGGGTGGGATGTCGAGCTGTACGAGGGAGCGGAAGCCACGCGTGCGCAGCTGGTCGACGCACTACCGGGGGCAGCGCTGTTCCACTACGCGGGCCACGGCACCCGCGGCCGCGCAGGAGGGTGGGACGCGGCGCTGCTGCTCCACCAGGGCGAGACGCTCGGGGTGGCCG
>JAHZJA010001026.1 GCA_022601155.1 Deltaproteobacteria bacterium
AGGTCGAGCGGCGCATCGAGATCACGGTCGACGCCTCGTGCCCGGCCGCGGACGCCGACGCCGCTCTCCACGAGCCTGCCGATCTCGTCGAGCACCTGGCGATGATGCATGAGCTCATCGTGCTGGCGCTGCAGTGCGATGCCACGCGGGCGGTCAGCTTCATGCTCGGCAACTCGGCGAGCAATCGAACTTTTCCCATGCTGGGGATCGCACAAGGGCACCACGACCTGTCGCACCACGCGGGCGACGAGGCCAAGCGTCAGGCGCAGCAAACGGTCAGTACGTGGGAAGTCGAGCAGCTCGCCGCGTTGCTGCAGCGCCTACGCGACACGCCCACCTGCGACGGCTCGTTGCTCGACCACTGCCTGGTGCTGTTCGGCAGCGAGCTGTCCGACGGCAATCTCCATACCCACGACGATCTGCCCGTGGTGCTCGCGGGGCGGGCCGGGGGCGCACTGCAGACCGGCCGCCATCTCGCCGCGCCCGAGCGGGCATGGGGTGAGCTGCTCGTCTCGGTGCTCCATGCACTCGATGTCCCGGTCGCATCGGTGGGCGACGACGGAGACGGGCCGCTGCCCGGCCTGCTGTAGCGCAAAGAGACCCTACGGATTGGCGCCGCCGTCGATCCAGCTCTCGATGGTCTCCTGCTCGGCCGCGGTCAACGGGTCGATCCCAGCGGGCGGCATGGAGCCCCCCGCCGCGCCTTCGATGTCGCCATCGAGGTGCGTGCCTTGGATCTTGCGGAGCACGTAGCTGTTGAAGGAGTCGGCGTTGGCGCAGTCGACCAGCGGCATGGAGCCCATCGAGAACGGCACCTCGCACATGCGGGACCGCGCCCCGGCCGTGGCGAGATCGAGCCCGGCCTGGGGACCTTCGGCGGCGTGGCAGCCGACGGTGATGCAGTTGGCGTCCCAGATCGGCTGGATGTGGGTATCGTGGGAGAGGTTCGAACCGTCGGTGGCGGGGACCGTCGAGCTGGTGTTGCTATCGGACGTCATGTCGCCCGTGAGCGTGTCGGTGGCGAGCGGGCCCGATGTGAACCCACCGATTGGCAGGTCATCACCCTCGGCCGTGTCGTTGCAGGACAGCGGCAGCAGTAGAGGCAACAACAGCAGTGCGTGACGTGGCATGAACCTCGATCCCCAAGCTTGACTAGCACCACAGTTCGACGAGGAGCAAGCCGGGCAGGCCGCTCCTCGTCGCACGGCCCCTACTGGACCGTGATTCCGTCGCCGCCGCAGCTGACGCTGATCGCCGACCACTCCGCAGACTCGGCGACGAGCCCCACGAAGTTCATGCAAAGCTCGGCGGTCGAGGTGCCGGGCACCACGATGATGGGGTCGGCGGCCGGATCTTGGGGGGCCGAGGTCACCCCATCGAGCATGAACTGCGGGGTGTTGAGCAGCACGCCGATGTATCGCCGCGAGATGCCATCGATCGACTCCAGAGGAACCTGCGACAGCGGCACGTCGAGGGTCACGCCCATCAACGCCTCGATGGTGAGCACCTCGGCGTCGTTATAGATCTCGGGCTCGGTGATGAACCGGTCCTTGATGGCCGAGGCGAGGTCGAACACCGTGGCTCCCGCGGTGCCAGCGGCAGCGGCAGCGAGCGTGGCCGCGAAGTCTTGACCCGCGCAGCCCATGCCGAGCGGACCGGTGCACTCGCCCTGGAGCATCGGGTCGACACCGCGAGCGACCTCCTCCTCCCAGTGGAGCAGACCGTTGAAGTCGACACCGTTGGAGCCGCCCTCACCCGCGTTGATGTACACGCCCATGTCGCGCAGGAACTCGTAGTTGAAGGGGCTGTCGATGCACGGCGGGTAGAAGCCCGAGCCGCACAGCCCGTATGGAGTGCCAGTGTCGACCTGGATGTGCGGGTTGACGTTCGGGGGAGGCTCGACGCCAGGCTCGCCCGGCGCCGCGGGGACGCCGTCGATGCTGGTGATCATCGCGGGCAGATAGCCGTACGTGGTGGTGGGCCCGAACCGCTGCGGCAGTGCCCACCAGTTGGATCGCATGGCCGACTGGATGAGCACCCACGACGAGTAGCGGTGCAGCATGTCGCCCACACCGTTGCCGCGCTGCTGCGGATCGCTGGCCGACTTGGTGAACGGATCGAACAGCGCCGGCATGTGATACGGCGTGGAAGTGCCGCACGTATCGGGCGGTGCCTGGTTGAAGTGGGGATCGAGGGCGACCTCGGCAATCAGTGCGCGCACCGAGTAGCGGCTGTTGAAGAACGCCTCGGTGAGCCCGGCCAGGGTGTCGCGCTGGGCGGCATTGCGAGGGAAGCGGTTGGCGACCGTGAGCGAGTAACCCATGGCCTCCTTCCACATCTCGTTGGCCTGGTTCATGGAGAACAGGAACGCGAGGCCGACGTTGGGATCGTCGAGCGCTCCATCACCATTGGCGCTCACGCCCGAGTTGGCGAGGGCATCGAGTCCGGCTCGGAACCGAGGATCGAGCTCGAACAGCGTGGCGTCGTTGCCCTGGTCGAACTCCCCGGCCATGTGGGGGACGAACTCTTCGAGGTCCACGAATGGGTCGTCGAAGTTGTCGGCGCGGAAGATGCCGCAGTTGAGCTCCATCCCGAAGACCGTCTGCCCCACCGCATTGGCGACGTTGCAATCGGGGCTCTGGTCGTTGCACCACGAGTAGTCCACGAAGCCCGAGTGGCGGAACAGCGCGTGCACGTCGTTCTCGTCGAGAGGGTCATCCATGCCGAACTCGCCGTACACGGCGTGCTCGAAGTGGTTGCCCTCGTAGACCGGGAAGTGGCGGTCGATGTTCTCGTTGGCGTCGTCGGTGATCGACCAGCGCGTGGTGTGGCAGGTGCTGCACTCGATGGTGCGGCCCAGGTACTGCCCGTCGAACAGCTTGCCGTAGTAGGTGCGGTTGGTGGCCTCGATCTCCTCACGGTTGACGTTGCCGCCGGTGATCGGGGCGCCCATGCGGGCGAACATGTCGGCGCGATAGGCCGGGGTGATGTCGTCGAGCTGGAGCGACGACAGCAGCACGTCTTGCATGCTGACGTCGGTGTACATCGTGGCGTCGGTGGGAGCCGAGTTGCGGATGGTCTCCGCCAGCTCGGGCCCCTGGGCGGCCATGGTGATGCGGTCGTAGCAAGAGCCGTTGCGCTGGTCGCCGCGACGGTGGACCTTGAACTGCTCGTAGTAGTAGTTGCGCCAGCGGTCGAAGTAGACCTCGCCCTGCGCCAGGCCGTGGATGACCAAGCGCCGGCCGTCGAGGCCCTGCGCGTCGAGCTGCTCGATGGCGGAGACGAGCACCCGAACCTCGCGGATGCTCTCGGGCTTGCGGCCCTGGACGAACGGAATGGCGCGCTTGACCCAAGCCTCGTCGCCGGCGTCGCAAAGCTCGGCCTCGGGAGGCTCGGGCTCGTTGCCGTCGTCGCCCGCGTTGGTGGGGTCGGAGTTGCCGTCTCCGCTCTCGTCGAAGCTGGAGTCGTGTGGAGGCGGGCCTTGGTCGGGCTCGCGGCAGGCGGTGGATGCCAAGGCCGTCGCGGCCAGCAGGGCCAGGGAGCCGAAGCGATCCCTGGCGAGGGAGCCGAAGCGATCCCGGGCGAGGGAACCGAAGCGATCAACGATGCGTTGCGTGGTCATGGTGCTCGCTCCCCGGATTAGACGTTGATGCCCCACAAGATGTCGCGCACGTGTTCGAGCGCTCCAATCTCGTCGGTGGCGCCTTGGACGTTGGACACCGCGTAGCTCTGCGACGTGAACGGGTAGATGCCGAGCGCCGACAGCAACATGATGCGGTTCTCGGTGGGGCTGACCCACTCCTCGGCGTAGCCGATGTCTTCGGTGATGTGGCCGTAGACCGAGGCACCCGGCGACGCCGCGTCGTTGGGCTGCACCGGACCTCCGATGATCACGTTGACGTAGCCGTAGGGGTGGTGGTTGGTGCCCAAGCTCCCCGGGGCCTGGCGGTCGGGGGTGCGCCCGAACTCCATGTTGATGCAGATCATCGTCTCGTTGATGTTGATCAGCTCGGGGTCCGGGTTGGGGTCGTCGGCATCGGCGATGATGCTCTGCAGCACGTCGAGCGTGTGGGTGACGCTGCGAGAGGTGAAGTACGTGTGATCGTTGTGCACGTCGTAGCCGAACTCGGCCGGGCGCGGGAACAGCCCGGTGTCGATCCAGTTGACGTAGCGCGCCCGGTTCTCCTGGCGAGTGAGCAGGCTGCGAGCCAGGTTCGCGACCATCCGCGGCATGTCCTCGACCTCGGGGGCGAAGCCGGCCGGGCCGTTGAGGCAGGTCTGGCCCTGGATCGACTGGAACAGCTCCGGAGGCAAGACCGCGGTGAGCTCGTTGGCGTTTTGCTTGGCGAAGTTGGCGAACTCGAAGTTGCTGCGCTCGAGCGAGCGCGCCGCCTGACCCACGCCGCCGGGGCGGAATCGATTTTGATAGGCCTGCACGTAGTGCGAGACCGCGGAGTCGAAGGCCACCGGATCGCTACCCGCGAGGCCGGGGCGGGCCAGCAGTGTGGCCAGCTGCGAGGTGGGGGAGACGGTGACGCTGAGCGGACGGGCCGAGCCGGGATGGAATCCGATGGAGCTGACGGAGTTGACGTTGCCCGTGAACCCGACGCCGCCGGGAAACAGCACGTAGGAGTAGGGGACCGCTCGGTTGCCTCCGGGTTGCTCGGTGAAGTACCGCTGAATCGGTGCGCCCAAGCCAGCCATCCGAGCCGAGCCCAGTGAGTCGCCCGTGAACGCGATGGGGTTGGCACCCTCGTGGGCCAGCGTGGTGTGGCGCTGCACGAGGATGCGCATCCGCGACAGGATGTCGGGGCGGTTCTTCAGCGGCCACGTCCACGGGCCGAGGTACACCGGGTCTCCGATTCCGTCGGGTTGGAACTCGGTGGTGCGCTCATTTTGGTAGCCGCAGATGTCGTCGTAGACGGAGACGGGATTGTTGATGCCGTCGGGCTCGTCCTCGAACAGGTGCAGGTAGGTGTTGTTGTTCACGCCCCAGCCGGGCTTGGTGTAGAACGTCTCCCACGGCGTGATGCCGCCGTGGAAGGTGAGCTCCAGGATGCTCTGCGGCCGCAGCTGCTCGGGCATCAACAGGTCGGCGCGGTCTTCCGGCCACGTACCCCAACCCGCGGCATTGGCCCCCCGCGGGTACTTGAGGATGCCGAACACTCCAGCCCCGGCTGCCAGTCCTGTGCCTGCCGCGGTCTTGATGAAGTTCCTGCGTTTCATGATGCTCGTCCTGTGCGGTGGATACTTGGAAGGCCGACGATTGCCGGCCGCGGCGGGACTAGAATAGATCGAAGAAGCCCCAGCGCTCGTGGCGCAGAAGGACGCTGAGGCCGCCCCCCACGAACTGCACGCGATCGAGCCGCTCGCGAGTGACCACCAGATCGATGGGGCCAGGCTCGAGCGCAGCCAGCTCGGCCGCGGGGATCGTGAACTGACCGTCGTCGGCCGCGTGAACCGAGATCACGACGCCGAGCGCATCGACCACGCGAATGATGACGCGCGTATTCGGGTCGTCGCTGGCATCCCAAGAGATCGCGAGATCTTGGGAGGAATCGAGCGGCGCGTTGAAGGTGTCGACCGCGGGAGCGCTGACGGTGAGCGCGGGCGGAGTGTCGACGCGGTTGAGCAACACGTTGTCCTCGAACAGCTCGCCGCCGTAGAGCACGACGTCGTAGCGCTCGCCCGGGACCCATGCCTCGGCCGACGGGTTGCAGCTGGGGTCGACACCCATCGCGGCACTGGACTGGTAGACCGGGAAGTTGCCCGCGTGCAGCAGACAGGCCTGCATCTCGGGGCCGCCCTCGTCGAGGCGAAGCTTCATGCCCTGACCGGCTTCTTCCCAGTCGTTGGGGCTACCCCAGTCGTAGGGCACCAGCGCTTCGGCGGGCACGAGAGTGTCGGCTTGCTCGGGCGGGGTGGGGAACGCCAGCTGGTAGGCGACCGGGGAGTACAAGTCTTCGAATCCGTCCCAGCCGACCTCGGCGTTGCGGTAGCCCCCCGCGATACCCACCGCGTCGCCGTCGTTGAGCGGGTGGGCGGCGGTGAAGGTGACCGTCATGACGCCGCGCCACTCGCCCGAGAAGGCAGTGCCTTCCCACGGGGCGCCGCTCTCCTGGCTGGAGTTGCTGGTGCCCTCGTCGACGAAGCCCGAATCCAGCGGTGCCGTGCTCGCAGGATCGGGATCGCGACACGCCGCGGTCAGCAGCATCAAGCAGGCAATTGTTGTCGAACGTCGCATCGTGATGTGAACGGAGCCAAGCCAGTGGTTGAGCGCGAAGTGCGTGATTTCGTTGCTCTTGCAGCGCACGAGGGGGCCCGAGTCCCGGCCGCCTGCTGAGTTTGTTGGTGCACACTTGGTAATTCAAGGACCGTGTCCGCCGGTGGGCATGAGCTTGGTCGGAGGGCGCAACTGCACCCGCGTACACGTCCCCACCCAGGAACGACGGGCCAGCAGCGTCGGCGGTTGCAGTCCGCAGGGTTTGCGCACCAGCGGCCTACCAGGGCCCCTAGAGCCCCATTCTGTGGCCGCGCAGCACCCGCGGCGGGCGGTTAGACCCCTTGGTCCCGCAGGTGTGACACCAGGGCCCCGTAAAATGTCAGGTGATCCCATGCGTTGCCGATTCCCGGAGCATCGCCAAGGAGATGGCCGACCTCGTCGATGTGGTCGGCGGGCACGCAGCCCAGGAATTGTCCCCAGCGCGCATCGACGGCGCGGACCAGGCCATCGTTGGGGTCTTGGGCGAAGATTCCGTCGCTGAGAATCGCCTCGGGGATGAGGAACAGCGCGTCGGTGGTGTCGAGCGTGTCGTCCCAGGTGGAGATGAACAGCGGGTTGGGCGGACTGGTCGGCTCGCAGTCGGGCCCACCGGGATGTAGACCGGTGCGACCGGTGACCGAGGTGTACAGCACGCCCGGCGCGTCGGGGTACATCGCGTTGAACTGCGCGATGCCTTCGGACGACATCTGCCACATCGCCTCGGCCAGCGAGGTCTGGTTGCCCACCTGGTCCCAAAGCGGTGCGCCGAGGGTCTGCACCAACCAGTCGACCAGCACCGATCCGTCATTGGGCGACGCGCCCGCGACGAGGTCGGCGATCGGCGTGCCGTAGTGTGGGGTCGCGATGGTCGTGACCGAGGCCACCAGATCGGGGGCCACGCTCGCCACGACGCGCGCGTCCAGGCCACCCTGGGAGTGGCCGATGATGTTGACGCGGGCGTGACCGGTCGCTGCGGCACAGTCGATGGCTTGCTCGAGCAAC
>JAHZJA010001027.1 GCA_022601155.1 Deltaproteobacteria bacterium
GCCGTGTCGCCGTGTCGCCGACTTGGCGCGCGCCGGTTCGAGTGCCGGCTCGACGCTCCGCGTGCTCCCCACGAGGTGCCGTCAACGCCGACCCCGGCCACGTCCTCCGGCCGTCCAACGGAGCCGAAGGCTCGCCCGTCGCTCGGCTCATCCCGCTCGACGCTCCTGCGTTGGCTGCTTCGCCGCCACCCTCGCGGGCGTCCACCGCTTGCCGCTCGTGATGCGTGGCTGGACTCGTTGCCCCCGATGGTTCCCACCGCGTGAAGACCATCGCTTCCACCCTCGCCGTTGCAGCGGCTGAGGCTCAGCGCCCCCACCCGACCGGCACTGCACATACGCGCGAGATTCGGGGCGCCTTCGCGCACCTTCGCGCGGTACAATGCGCGCCTACTCGTACGCACGGGTGGGTCGCTCAGGGGGATGGAGCGAACCAGGGGGAGGGGTGTTCATGCTCGAAAACTCGGTTCGAGTCGCGTGTGTCGCAGTTGCGACGCTCTTGGGCGGATGTGCCGCAGACCCCGGCGGATCGGTGACGACCGAGGGCTCTGCCGACTCCACCACGGGGCGGCCCAGTCCGGTCGACTCCAGCGGCACCGGCGAAGACTCCAGCACAGCCACTGCCGCCGACGGCTCGTCGACCTCGGGCAGCGGTGCATCGACCTCCGGCGAGCCCGGGATCTGTGTCGGACAGAGCTGCGGCACCGACCCCAACACCGGGGTGGATTGCGGTTTCTGTGCACGACCCGGGGCACAATTCCTCGGGTGCATCGAAGCGCTGTGGTACTGCGGCGTGAAGGTCGGCTACTGGGAACCCTACGAGTCGTCCGGCGAGATGTTTGGCGAGATCCAGATCGGGCGCCCCATCGAATTGGCGAGGCCCGCCACGCTGAGGGCCGTGGGATTGGTCGCTCAGGCGGGCGGGGACCCGGTTCGGATGGCGATCTACGACGAAGACCCCGTCGATCTGGCGCCTGGTAATCGACTCGCTGCCCTCGGCCCGCAGGAGCTCGGCGCAGGCGACAACGAGTTCCAGGTGGCACCCATGGAGCTCACTCCGGGCCGGTACTGGGTCATTCTCCATACCTCCGCCAATATCCTCGTCCCGCGCACTGCGGACGACGACATCAACTACGAGACCATGCAGCGACTCGGTATTCCCTTCAATGCAGCCGACCCGTTCCCGCAGCCCATGGCCGGCGACACGATCGTCGACGATCTGGGCTACAACCTATACATGGTCGTGGAGGAGTCCCCATGATGTACGCAGGAGCCTTGGATCTTCGTCCACGACGGTGGGCCGCAGCCGGTCTGGCGATCGCACTGGGGGGCTGCTTCAGCGAGGAAACGCCGACACCCGCGGCGATGGACAGCACCAGCACCACCGCGCCCGACACCACCACCGCCGCGCAGTCGACCGGTCCCCTGCCATCATCGGGTACCAGCACCACCAACGACCCCGCGACCACCACCAACGACAGCACCACGACCAACAACCCGACCACGGGACCGGTCGACTCCAGCACCGGGCCCGACACCGCAGGGTCGACGTCGGAGGACTGCGTACAGGAGTGTGGCAACAACGTGTGCGGGCCCGACCCGCGATGTGGTGAGTCGTGCGGCGAGTGCCCGGTCGAGAACGGCTCGTCCACCATGGGCTGCGTCGAGGAAGGCACCTTCTACTGCGGTCTTCGGGTGGGCTTCCCCGATGTCTTGGGCATGGGCTCGCCGCCCTTTGGCAACATGCAGTTCGGCTACCGGATCGAGCTGTTCGAGGACACCATGGTCCGAGGCCTGGGCGCGCTGACGTTCGGAGCGGGGCCCGAGGTTCGGATGGCCTTGTACGAGGACGACGGGATCGGCATGTCCGGCGGTCCCACGACGCTGGTGCTGTCGACGGTCGCCGTCCCGCTCCTCAACGGGTACAACGACATCGATGTCAGTCCCGAGATGGTCCCGCAGGGGACCTACTGGGTCTTCATGCACACCAGCGCTGCCCCGCCGCTGTACCGGTCGGTCAATCCCAACCAGGACATCGTGCTGATCGAGAACCAGGATTTCGCCACGACCACCTTCCCTGCCGAGATGGGCAGTCCGGGCGTCGTCCAGAGCTACGCCTGGACCATCTACGTCGTAGTGGAGGACTGAAGTGCGAACGTCACGCCTTGCGATCACGTCGGTGCTGGCCATGGCGATGGGTGCGGGCGCGTGCTTCGACGAAGATCCCACGCCGGCGTCCACGCCCACTACGAGCCCGAGCACCACCGCGACCTCGACCGGTGGAACCGACACTCCTGCCACCACATCGACGAGCTCCAACGGGCAATCCAGTGGGTCTACCAGCCCGATGCCGCCGGCCGACTCGAGCTCGGGACAGTGCGAGCCCCAGTGCGACGACCGTAGCTGCGGCGTGGATCCGGTGTGCAACGAGTCGTGCGGCAGGTGCCCCGAGCCCGATGCCAATGATCAGCACCTGGGGTGTGTCGAAGATCAGTGGTTCTGCGCCAGGCGTGAGGGCTTCTACGACGTGTTTGGATCGAAGGGTACGCCCACCGCCTCCGCCCAGATCGGGATCCCCCTCGAACTCGACGAGCCGTTGTCGGTCCATGGCCTCGGACTCATCGGCACCGGAGCGGGTTCCTCCATTCACATGGCGGTCTACACCAGCGACGCACAGGGCCTCCCCGACGCGCTCGTCACGTCGGTCTCCAATCAGCCCGTGTTCTCGGGCCACAACGACTTCGATGTGGCGCCCTTCAAGTTGATGACCGGCACACACTGGGTGTTCTTCCATGCCGACACCACTCCCTCCTCGCTCACCCGCACCGCCGGTCCCGACCACCCCACCGTCGTGATCGAAGGCAACCTGTTCGAGCGCGAGGCGACCTTCCCCAAGTTCATGGGATCACCCGCGACCATCAGCGGCTACAACTACAACGTGTATCTCATCGTCGGGGACACGGAGGTCGTCCAGTGAGACACGCTGCTGCACCGCTGCTCGCCGTGGCGCTGTCGATTGGCGGCTGCTTCGCCGAGGAAACCCGCATTGCTCCCACGGATGCCTCGACGACGTCCACCGCCTCCTCGGGCTCGTCCTCCACCGCGCTGCCACAGACCGACACGAGTTCCGCCTCCACCTCGCCCGATGCCACCACCACCACCGGCGTTGCCACCGGGACCACCGCCGAGGCCGATTCTTCCACCGGCTGCGTGCCCGCGTGTGGAGACAGCGTCTGCGGGATCGAGCCCGCCTGCCGTACATCGTGCGGCGAGTGCGATCCCCCCGACGCCAACGGCATCATGATCGGCTGCGTCGACAAAGCCGCCGCCTACTGCGGCGTCCGCCTCGGCTTCGCGCCCATGTTCCCCACCGCCAGTACGATCGCCGGCGAGATCCTCCTCGGCTATCGGGTCGTCCTCGACCAACCGCGTGACCTCCGTGGGCTCGGCTTCATCGCCGATGGTAGCTCCGGCAACGACCTGCTGCGGATGGCCTTGTATGCCGCGCAGCCCGGGGGAGGACCCACCGATCTCCTGCGCGAGGTCGCTGCGACGACGGCGTCCAACGGATACAACGACTACCCCGTCGCCGAGCTCATGCTGCCCGCGGGGGACTACTTCGTCATGATCCACACCAGCGTCAACACGGCCAGCTTCCGCACCCCCACCGCCGAGCACGA
>JAHZJA010001028.1 GCA_022601155.1 Deltaproteobacteria bacterium
GACCAAAAGCATACGGCGCACGGTAATCCCGACGACAAGAAAGACTACGTCCTACTCCCCGCGGCCGGGATGAGCGAAGGCGCAACGGTCCTGAAGATTCGGCACTTCTTCGGCAGCCGACCCGCGCTCGACCGTGCGGTGCTCGACTCTGGCTCCGACGCCTCCCAGTCCATCGCCATCGAGGTCCACCCTCAGCCGGGGCGGGCCACGGGCGGCAACCCGATGCACCTGTACCTAGTATACGACGAGCAAATGCTGGCCCCACCGCTCGCCGAGCACCCCGAAGACACCGAGCGCCCGTTCTACTTCGAGCCCACCGCCAGCGACACGACCAGCGACCGGCCGGACGAGGTGCAAGAGATGCGATGCACCATCGCCCACGAGCTGGGGCACTCGATGCAGTTTCCCGACGAGTACATCGAGCGGCGCTCCCCCAGCGCAGAGCTGGCGGCGGAGCTTCCGATCTTCGATCAGAGCCACCCTGGCTACCCCTATCGGCTGGCCGCCTCGTCGCTGATGAACAGCAACTACCTGCCCCGGCTGCGCTACGCCTGGGCCCACATGGCGTCGCTGCACGACTACGTCGAGTCGGTCGCCGCGCTCCCCGACAGTCACTGGTTCCGGCAGGAGCAACCGTTCTACCCGTCGTGCAACCTCGGACAGCACGGAGTCATCCGGTACGACCTCGAGTACACGGGCGTCGGCTCCAGCGCCCGATTTCCCGACTGGCCGATCTGGGGAGAGCCCCCAGTGTCGGGCTCCCTTGGGTGCTGCACGGCCTCGCTGTACCCGACCCGCCGCGACGAGTCGCTGATGGGGCCTGGCTTCACCATGCCCACCGCGGGCATCCTCACCGAGGCGTTCGACGGGATCCTCGTCATCACCACCAAGCTGTGGTTTTCGTTCGACGACTCCATCGAGGCGCTCGCCGACCGCTGGGAGGTGATGACCGACCTCGGCGCGGCGTTCAACTCGCGGCAGTCGACTCCGCACTTCTATATCGACACCCCGGGTGCGTCCGAGTACGCCAAGGTCCTGGTGCTCATCGAGCCCCGGTTCGAGTACGGGCCCCAGCCCACGGTCGACCGGGACGGCAGTCCCATCGCCAAGTCGACCGCCAACATCGAGATTGCCGTTCGTGGCGAGCGCGGTCGTCCCCGCAACGACTTTTCGCGCACACTGCCGCGGATGGACCTGTACAAGAACCACGTGGGCCCGTGGATCATCCGCTGCGCCCTCGACCACGAGCGTTGGGCTGCGCGCCGCAACAATCGTGCGCTGCGGGCTCGCGACCTCGACGTGGTCGCGCAGTGGCTGGGCACCACGCTCGACCGGGGCGCAGGCACGGTGGAAGGCTACGGCCCATGAGCGCGCCATGGCTGTTGATCGCGCTGGTCGCCGGGCCCAGCCTCGGCTGCACCCGGGCCGTCACGGGGCCGGCCGTCGAACCGAACGATGAGCCGGCCACCCCGGTCTGCCCCGGTGACGAGATCGCGTACGACGAGCCCTCGCTCCCCGTGAGCGCTCGGATCGACTGGGACGTCGACGCGCCCACGCCCTGGTCTCCCGTCCCCGAGGGCTTGCCCCGGGCGCCATGGTTCGACGCGGCCGCGGGACTGCTGGTGGTTCCGCGACCTGGCGCGCTGCCCAACGCCCCCGCGCGCTGGGATGTCGTGTCCACGAAGACCGGCGAGCCCGTCCAGACCCTCGAGATCGACGATCCGGCCGCCCTGACCGCCGAAGCCGCGCAGTGGCTTGGCAGCCGCGGACTGCTCGATGGCGAAGGCGATGTGCCGCTGCGCGCGGTCACCCTGCCCGAGGCCTACTCTCGGACGCCGCGGATCGACGCCGTCAGCGGCTGGACCATCGTGTCGGCCCCCAGCGCCCACGGCGACGAGGACCTCGACCCCTACTACCGCATGGAGATCCCCGGCCGCTGTGCATGGTCGGTCCTCGTCGGCGACGAGGCCGACTCTGTGCTCCCCGACCGCAGCGAGATCCACTGGCGCCTGCTCGAGCCCAGCCTGTGGGTCGCCCCTTCGGGGGAGCTTGCCGTCTTTGCCGTCACCTACCTCGGGCATCTGGCCGACTCCAGCGGCCGCCGTACGGGCGGCCAGGCCCACGCCCTTCAATACCGCGTGCTGGGGAGCCAGCCATGAGCAAGCACCACACCTTCGTCAGCGAGCACGGCGGTCCCGGTCGTCGCAGCCGGGTCGATGCCGAGCCCCGCCGATACACGGCGTTCGAACGATTGGTGTGGCCGCCCGAGTCCGTGGAGCGCTGGCCACAGTCGCCCCGGCTTCCCGTCGATCACATCGTCGTCGATCCCTCGGGCCAGCACGTCGTCGTGTGCTTCCAAGGTTCGGCCGTGGTCCTGCAACCGTACGGTGCCCACCTGCACCTGGCGCCCGAGCAGGGGCGCTGGGTCGCATTGGCCACCGACGACGGACTCGTCTACGGGCCCACGCTCCACCCCTGGGACGGCTCACCATCGCAACGACTGACCTCGGCTGCGCTGTTGCTCGACGACGAGCCGCGACTCCAGCTCGCGATGGTGCTCGAGGGCTCGCGGTGGTGCTGCGCCGTCGCATCCACCCCCACGTGGTCCGCTCCGATGGTTCGCATCGAGTCACGCACGCGCGGGGCCACGCCTCCGACCCCCGCCGAGGCTGCGCCCAAGGGTGACCTCGCCGATGACGACCATGACGACGACGACCCGGGCCCGTCCGTCGAGACCCAGTGGCGTGCTCACCTCCCCGGTCGAGGTACCGCTGCCGTCGACGACCACGGGCGGATGGCCGTGCTCACACGCGAAGGCCTCCACGTCTTCGCTGCCGACCCCAACGAGCGCGCCCCCGGCCCGAGTTTTCGGCGCGACGTGGCTGGCACGGGCTACGCGGTGGGAGCAGCAGCCCCCGGTTGGGTCGTGCTCGGTGCTCGCGATCATCAACCCCTGGTGCCGACGGAGCACCCTCGTCGCGCACAGCTACGCCCCGCCATGGGACTGCAACAGCGCTGGGAGACGGTCGTCCAGGCGTGGCACCCCGACGGTCGCGAGGCCTGGCAGACCACCGTTCCCTTCGAGGCCCATCAACCGGCAATCGAGCGTCCGGACGGCACCGTGATGATCGTCGGGCGCGGCCTCGCGGCGCTGGCCGACGGCGCGGTGCAGTGGCATCGGCCCTTGGGTATGGCTGCGGCAGCAACCGCCTTCGGTGATGGCCGCCTCGCTCTCGTGCACGGCGCCCAGCTGCAGATCCTCGACACCGCGGGACGCCCTGAGCAGACGCTCGAGGTCCCCCGGCACGAGGCCATCGTCACGCAGCCGACGATCGCCCCCGACGGAACCCTGTACGTCGGCACTGCTACCCGGGTCTACGCCGTGCGCTGATCCCCTCGCGCCGACTGCCGGCCGGTCCAGCTTCATGCCCCCCGGTCCGCGTGATCGATCCGCCGCGGCCTCGAGCCGCGTGTGCTCGGCGGCGATGAACCGTCGATGCATCGACTCGGGCGTGCCGTGCGAACGCGAGCTCGGCTACCGCCGCGCGATCGTGGCGGGGGACCACGTCCACGTCACGAGCACCGTGGCACTGGACAGCGCTGCGGTCCGAAGCAGCCTCGCGATCGGTTGACGGCCTTCCCGGGTTGAGTCTAACTCCGCTGGCTGCCCGGACATGCACTCGATCTTCGGGCGTTTTTGTACTCCTCTCGAAAGGTCCCCCGATGTTTCCCAAACTTCCCGTCGTTCTCTCCGCCACTCTGTTCGCCATGCTGAGCGTGAGCGCCGTCGACTCCGCCGACGCCGCGTCTCCTGCCTGCGAGGACAGCATGTTCTTTGGCGACAACGATCCCGGTGGTGCCGACGGCTGCGATCCCACGACCGATCCCGCTCTGGTCGCCGGTGTCGCGCAGTGTAAATTCCAGGGCGAACAGGGCTTTTGGTGCTGCGACGGTGCCGACTGCACCTGCTTTTGCGACGAAGCCGACGCCGATGCCTACTGCGACGGCTTTCTCGGCCAGGCCACCTGCCAGGGCAACGCCGCCACGTGCGACGACTTCTCGTTCTTCGGCGCGGTCGATCCCGGTGGCGCCGACCTCTGCGATCCTTCTACCGATCCCGCTCTCGAGGCCGGCGTCGCGCAATGC
>JAHZJA010000085.1 GCA_022601155.1 Deltaproteobacteria bacterium
CTCGACCCCGGGGGGAAGCACATAGATCGTGTCGCTGGCTGGCTGGGTCTCGGCCCGGGGATCCTCGACCGTCAGGGTGGTGCTGCGACGCAGCAGCTCTGCCATCAGGCTCTCTTTGTCGGGGGCCAGGTGTTGGACCACGACGTAGGCCGTGGTGGTCCCGGACGGCAGCTCGGCGCACAGTTCTCGCAACGCCTTCAATCCCCCTGCCGATGCTCCGATTCCTACGATGGTGGTCGCCGACGCCGACATCCCCTCGATTCTAGCCAACTGAAGGTTTGCCCGATACGTGCCGCTCGTGCTGATCGCCCGACGTTTGCGGCACACTCGAGCGGCATTCACATCAGGAGGCCCAGAAGGGGCCACAATTGTTCAATTGTCATGAGGCGGGGGGTGGCGCCGACTGTTGGAACATCCACGACCACAGCGCATCGTCAGCATAAGCTCGTGACCACACGTCATGGCCCCCATCGTCGTAGATCATGGTCTGGGCGCGCGGATTGACCTGGCGAAGTCGTGACAGCAGGCCGGAGATGAAGGGCAGCGGGACCACAGGGTCGTTGCGTCCGTGGAAGATCCACACCGGAAACCGGCCCATGTTGGGATTGGGGGACAGCATGCCCGCGATCGGGACCACGGCCGCCATGCGGTCTGGCTTGGTCGAAGCCCAGTTCCATACCGCGGTCGCACCCGCGCTGATCCCGGTGAAGTAGATCCGCGTGGGGTCGATGGGATAGCGCGCCATCACCTCGGCGAGGATCGACTCGAGGTCGACATCGTGCCAGCTGCTTCCCGACGGGCACACGGGAGAGACCAGCGCGTAGTCGCGGTTCAGCGCGTTGTGCTCGGTGATGCGGGGCGGGGCATGAAGCCGAAGCAGCCACGAGGACTGCGCTCCTCCATGGAGGAACACCACCAGCGGCAGCGGCTGCTCGGGGGCTTGATTGGTCAGGGTCACCAGATAGCGGCAACCGGCCTGGATGTGCTCGCAGCTGGGACAAATGCGCTCGGAGATCGCGGGCTGGCGATCGGTGTCGAACAGGCCGAAACGACGGGCAGCCTCGTCGGGCTCGAGCCAGCCGTTGCTCGGGGCGGCAACCCGGCGGCATACACTGCAAATGAGCACCGTCGTCTCGGAGCGTTGGGCACGGCGGTCGAGAAAGTCGACCCGAATGCGTGGCTGTTGCTCGAGCAATGTGCTCCTCACACGGAGCCGGCCCCCACCGACGGGAACGATCGAAAGTTGCATGCGCCGCATGACATCCGGCGCATCGCACCGAAACGGGATCTCGACGGTGTTGCCCGTCTGCCGGGCGCGATCGAGAATTTGTCGGTACAGGCTGCGGGTCTCGGAGCCCGCGAAGAACTCGAAGATGGGGCGTCCGAGCACCGTATCGATCTGCAATTGTGGTGCTTGATTCTCACGCGCGAATGCGTCCCAGCTACCCTCGATGTCGATGATCGTGTCGCGAGCATCGAGTGTGTAGGTGATGGGCCGGGTCGTCATGGGTGCCGCCGAATCTCCAAGTTCGTACTAGCATGACCAAACCAGAATGTCGGGGCGATCCGACACGAGCCAGACGGCGCGAAGCCTTGGCGTGGGCTGCAGTGGAGGACGACCCGCGTCGGGTATCAAAATGAAACCCGCGCGCCCAAGCCCACCGTGTGCCGCACGAATGTTCCGTACAGGAGCTCGTACCGGGCGAGCAGCGACACACGGTCGCTCACCACGATCTCGGTTTCGCCCATGGCCACTGCGCCGTGGGTGGTCAGGTCGTAGATCCAACCACCACCGGCCCCGAGGATCCATCGCGGCACCACAGTCACCCGTACCCGGCCCACCACCGCGTGCGAGGCCTGGTTGCGGACGGCATCGCCGTAGCCATACCAGTTGGCGCCAACGCTGACTTTGCGCCCGAGATTGGCCTCGGCACCCACGCGGCCCAAGACGTCGAAGTGTCCGTCTGCCCAGATCCCCGGTCGCACCGCGGCGCCCAGCGACAGCGCCCGACCCACCTTCACGGAGACCTCGCCGGTCACGCCGTGGTGGTGGTCGCGACCAGCGATCAGGGCTCGGTAGTGCAGGCCCATGTAGATCCGGCGCCGGATGTTGGCCACCACTCCGATCCGTGGGGTGTGCTGCTGCGCCAGCGACCCGGACAAGACCGGATCGTCGAAGCGCGTGACCGAGGTGGCGTAGCCAGCCAGCAGGGTCCACGACGCGCGCAGGTCGATCGCAAGCCCGAGATCGCCCACCCCAGCGTGGTGAAGGGAGGCGATGTTGGCGTAGCCTCCGAAGGCGTCGAGCCGGATCCGAGAGGTCTCCGAGAGGCGCTCGAGCCCGTCGCGTGCCTCGGTGTCGTCGGGATCGCGGGCCAGCACCGCCTCGTACCCCGACCGAGCGTCCGACAGCCGCATGTCTGCGGCGTTGGTGAACGCCAGCGTCTTGCGGGCATCGAGGTCGTCGGGGTCCTCTTCGATGAGGGTCGTCAGCTCGGTGCGCGCCTGCTGCAGCCGTCCCTGCCACGCGAGCATGCGCGCGTGGCCGACCCGCGCGACCTGGTCGGTGGGGTCCCGTGCGATCAACGTGGCGTACTGCTCTCGCGCGGGTTCGAGCTTGGAGTCCCAGCTGAGCGTGACGGCGAGCTCGAGACGGAGCTCGCGCTCGAGTTCACCGGGCTGTTCGAGCCCGGTGAGGAGCACGGTGGCCGCCTCTCCCAGGTGGCCTTGCTCGCGCTCGGCCAGCGCGAGGTACAGGTGCACCCGCGCGTTGCTCGAGCCTTGGGTGACGACGTCGCGGAGCTGAGCGCGTGCCGCAGATCCGTCGCTGTGAAACGCGAGGATCGCCTGTTCTTCGCGCTGCGCCAACGAGGTCGTGTCGGCGTCGGCCC
>JAHZJA010001029.1 GCA_022601155.1 Deltaproteobacteria bacterium
GCCGAACCCACAGCCGGGCTGCCCCCACGATGTGATCCCGAACGAGCGCCACGACCCATCGGCCGTGCGGGCGTAGGTGGGGCCACCCGAGTCCCCGTAGCACACCCCTTCGTCCTCGCCTCCGATGAACACCTCGTCCCATGAAAGGGCGGTGATCTGCGTGTCGAGGTAGCGCTTGATGCCGTAGGGCTCGAGCTCGTCGTCGCTGGTCCCGTAGCCTGCGACGGTCACGGGCTGGCCGACCTGGAGCGCCGCGTCGGCCTCGCATCCCATCAAGGGTGGCGCAATCGGAATGCCCTCCACGGGCTCGGCCAGGCGGCAAAACGCTGCGTCGGTTCCAAACCCGAACTGGCCGACAGGGTGTGTCTGGCACATCTGCGGGACCACCTCGAAACCGGGCGCGTCCTCGATGCGATCGCCAAACCGGATCCATGGCACGTCGTCACCGCAGTGGGCCGCGTAGACGACCAACCGCGGATGGACCAGCGTGCCCGTACACGACCCTCCCATGCTGACCGCGGTAGGAAATCCGCAGGGTTCGACGACATCGCCACCGAGGATCGGCTGCGGCTGTGGGCTCGGAACTCCCTCGTCGGCCAACGCTACGGTCGATGGACCTCCGATGATGACCGACAACGAAGCCACGGCAATGAGACGGCAATATCCAGACACGGTCCGACGACCGTACAGCAACCACGCCCAGCATCAGCTCGAAACCATCACAACCCCGTAACAAAAGTGCCGGCTACGCCAAGAGCACACACAGACGGTGCACGATCGCAGCTTCCCGCAACTACGCTCGGGCCGGCGCGGGCACATCCGTTCCAACCACCGCCGAGCCCGATCTGGGTCGTCACCTCGAATTGGCCATCGGATCTACGAAGTCGAACAATCCTCCGTCCCACCTAACATTCACAACCGCCCTCCACACCCGACATGCGGCGCGACGCTTTCGCCTTGCAATCTAATGGGTCGGCACTTCGATCGAGGCATGAGGCCGAAGGCATGCCGGGCGCACCGTCGGCGGCAAACGACGCAGAGCGAGGTTTTGGGGGTGTTTCGGCGCCCCACAGACCCGCCGCGCCCGCGTCGACCCGCAGCCTGCGAACCTCTATGGGCGTTGTTCGCAGCGCTGCGCCGCGGGGCCTGGACCCATCTCCGGGGCAGTGCCGGGCTGGCGGCCGGCGCGGCTGCAAGGCTGCGACATCGTCACACCCCGGCGGCCACACGGAGACTGGATTCAGTTGCACTTGTTGGCAGGACGACAGGTCTTGCTCACAGGGTGCGACAAGAAGTGGTACTTGCAACAGCCCGACAAACACTTTGCATGGTTGGAGCACACCTTGCCTTGTTTCTTCTTCGGCCGACACTCGTCGTCACCGATGCCGAACACGCCCGTCCAGCAGTACTCATCCTGCTCACAGACCGAGTCCCCGCCGCACACGTCGACATCGATGATGATTCCGTCGCACGCCGCGATGCACTCATCGCGCTCGGCTTGGGCCTCGGCCAAGGTCGCGTTGAGCTGGGCAACGGCAAACGCCGCGATGATGAGGCCCCAGGGAAACGTGGCGGCCGCGACAGCCATCTCGATGACGAAGATCGCCATCGCGATCAATGCGATGGCGACATAGGCGTTGTGGCACGCCTGCTCGCAGGGATCGAAGCCCGGCGTGACGGCGGCGAGCTCGGCATCGAGCGCTGTCTTCACCTTCATGTTCGCTTCCTCGGTGGCCAGCGCCAGCTCGAACACGTAGCGAATGTCCTCGGGTGATGCATCGCCGAGACCATGATTGGCCCGGAGTTGGTCGACGAGGTTCCATAGTTGACCGGGGTGCTGCGGATCCCCTCCGAGGTGTCCGAGCAGTGTCCCAGGGCCCATGACCTCGGCGAACGACGGATGACTGGTCGTCAATGCAATGGACTCCAGCTCCTCGTCGGGGAGCTGCTGCTGCGCCTCGTACAGATCGCCGAGGGCCTTGGCCGCGACGCCAACGAGCTGATCGAACGCCGGGTCGGCAACGATGGCGTCAGCGAGCTCGTCGCCGGCGGCGACCACCCAGGCGGAGGGGCCACCACCGCCCGCGCGCACCTCGGACTGAGACCCAACCCGCTGTTGCTGGGAGGGCGCATCGCACCCGGTGGCGATGAGGGCGACGGAGAGGCCAATCGGAGTGAGCGTCGAGGCGATGCGGGAGACGAAGTGGGGCAGCATGACGGTCCCCATTGGCGGCGAACCCCGGGGCGATGACGAACAGTCGCGTCGACGCGTCACGGGCAGCCGGCGCGCGGCCCCAGACCTCTAGTGATGTCATAAAGTTACGCCGGTCGATGATCGGGTCGGCACCCGTGCTGCCTCCGCCCCCGGAGCGGTCATGGCACGCGCGAGCGGGGCCTTCGACGGAGCCGGTTCACTCGAGAGGGTGCGCGTTCAGCCAGCGCTCGACCTCAGCGGCCTGCTCGTCGAACTCGGGGCCCGCACCTTGGAACGATCGCAGCGCTCGTTGTCCGAGTGCGTGAGCCCGGGGCAGATCGGGCCCAGCACCCCCCGCGGCGATCAGGGCACGGGTGAGCACGAAGGCTGCTTCGGCGCGCACGGGGCCAGGAGCGTCGTCGTGCTCCCCGTGGGCCCAGGTCTGCTCCGCGAGCGGCAGGGCCTCGTCGGGTCGGCCCAGCTGCAGCAACACCGCCACGAGGCTGGTGCGCGCAGCATCGGCCTCCGGGTGATCCTCCGCCAGCGCGTCCGCCATGATCTCCAGCGCCGTGCGAAGCTCGACCTCCGCTGCGGAGGGCTCGCCGCGTGCACGCAGGATGTCGGCCAGCCGATGGCGTGAGGTGGCGACGGCAGGATGGGCGGGTCCGAGTGCCGCGACGCGAGTGTCGACCGCGGCCCGGGCTTCCGCCTCCGCCTCGCCGAGCCGTCCCAGCTTGCTCAGGACGCCCGCGAGATTGCTGCGCCCCCGGGCCACGTCGGGATGCTCGGCACCCAACCGCTCGCTCCACAGCGCGATCGCGGCACGAAGCTCGACCTCGGCCTCCTCGAAGTGACGCTGGTCCTCCAACACCGCGCCGAGCTGGAATCGGGTCGTCGCAACCTCCGGGTGCTGCAGTCCATGGTGTTGCTCGATGAGCTCCAGCGCCGCTCGGATCTCGGTCTCGGCCTCCGCGTAGCGCCCCTGTCCCGCCAGCATCCCGCCGAGATTGTTGTGCGTGATCGCGACCAGAATATGGCGAGGACCCAAGGCCTGTCGTCGCAGCCGCAAGACCGCGCGGGTCTCGGCTTCCGCGTCGGCAAGGTTGCCCCGCTGCGCGAACATGTTGGCGAGATTCGAGCGAGAGACGATCGTCTGGGGGTGCTCGGGGCCCAGCGCACGGGTGCGCAACTCCACCGCCGCCCGAAACTCGGCCTCCGCCTCGGGCAGCTTGCCCTGCAGCGCCAGCGCGATCGCGAGGTTGTTGCGCGCGCCTGCGATGCGAGGGTGCTCGGGCTCGTAGACCTTGGCGTACAGCTCCAGCGCGCGACGGTGCTCGGCCTCGGCGCGCTCGTGCTCCCCCTGCGTCCCGAGGGCCAGCGCTCGGTTGTTGCGCGCCAGCGCTTCGAGATCGGGCCGGCCCCGCGAAAGCCCCTCGGCCAGCGACCCGTACCGCAATCCCTCCGGGCGTCGTTGGTGGTAGCCCACCACGTACAGCAGGCCGCTCGTGGCCCGGGCCATGACCTCGTGCTGCCTCCACTCGGCCGCCAGGCGCAGCGCCGCATCCAAAGCGGACTCTGCCGCGTCGTACTCGCCCAGTTGCTCGAGGACCGTCCCCTCGCGCAGCAGCACCCGTGCGCGCACGGGCTGATACTCGACGCCGTCCATCGCCGCCTTGGCCGCCTCGACGGCCGTACGGGCAGCGTCGTAGCGACCGGCTCGCTGCAGGCTCTCGGACCGCGACAGATCGAGTCGTATCGCCTCCACGGCCTCGGCGTCGCGCGGCAGCGGAGGCTCGACCTCCGCCTCCAGCGCGACCGCATCGGCGCATCGCGACAGCGGTGGCAGTCCCGCGACCAGCTCGTGGGCGCGCCGCACCACGGCGTCGTCGGCATCGGCCAGAGTGTCGACCGTCGTCCTCAGATCCACCGAGGCGCGCCCCAGGCAGCGCATCCGCAAGTCGAGCATGTGGGGAGACTGTTCGCCGCGCACGGCGGTCGCTTCGCAAGCCTGCTGGTGCATGGCCGCCCAGTCCTCGGCGTAGAGGTCGAGCTGTCGCTCCGTTCGCTCCCACACCGCGGTGGCATACGGCTGCTCGACCCCGAGCACCGCCGCCAGGACCTCCGCCCGGCGCTGCGAGTCCCATGCGCCGACGAGTCCATCCCCGGCGTCCGTGCACGGTGCCACGGTCGGCTCACGGCTGCCGAGGTACGCCGTCGCTCCACCCAGGGTCAGCACGGCTGCACCCGTCAGCCCCTGCAACCAGTACGTACGGCGGCGTCGAGGATCCCACGCAAGTGCGCCGAGCAAGGCCTCCATGGAGGGCCAGCGATCGTCGGCCTCGGGGGCCAGGCCGCGCCGCAACGCGTCGACGATGCGTCGCGGGATCGGGGGTGCGTCGCTCGGCCACGGCGGCGGACCTTCGAGCTTGGAGGTCACCAGGCCCATGAACTCCTGGGCATCGAACGGGCGCGCCCCGGCCAGCCCCTCCCACAGCGTGACGCAGTAGCCGTACTGGTCTGCGCGCCAGTCGGCGAGCTCGCCCCGATGCTGCTCGGGCGCCATGTACGGTGGCGTCCCCATGACCGTGCCCGGCATCGTCAGCGAGCCCGAGCACGACACGTCGGGCATCTCCATCGACCCCGTGGCGGCCACGCACGCGAGCCCGAAGTCGAGCACCTTGATCGCGCCGTCGTCGGCACGCATCACATTGCCGGGCTTGAAGTCGCGGTGAACCAGGTCGGCCTGGTGCGCAGCGGCCAGACCTCTGCCCGCCTGCACGAATGCCTCGAGCACCGCTGACCACGGGGGCGAGGCCGCCAGCCACTCGTCGAGGCTCTGACCACGGACGAACTCCATCGCGATGAACAGCTCGTCGCCGCTGCTCCCCACCTCGTGCACCGCGACGACGTTGGGATGGGACAGTCTCGCCAGCGCTTGAGCCTCGCGGAGGAACCGCGCGCGCTCTTCCTCCTCGGGCAGGTCATCATCGCGCAGCACCTTGACGGCGACCTTGCGGTCGAGCATGTCGTCGTAGGCGGCGTAGACGTAGCCCATACCGCCGCGCCCGATCTGCTCGAGCACGAGATACCGTCCGATCCGCATCGGGGCACCTTCACTGGAGAACAGCCGCTCGCGGACCCTCGCCGCGATGCGCTGCGTGTCGGTGTTGGGTCTCGCCGAACCAGACCCCCCCGTCGACGGAAGCCGCCGCGTCGGGTCTTCGTCCGAGCTCGGGTCGGATCCCGGTCGTGCGGCCATCGTCGCGGATGATCACAAGGCCAACCCCGTGACTGCAACTGACGATTGCACAACGCAACCTTTGGGAAGGATCCAACCCGGCCCGAAACGGAAGGTACACATGGCCGAGCGATCAGGCGCGAGGTCGCGCACCACCCAAGAGACACACGCGGAACGACGTCACGAGCAGCCCGTGGTGAAACCATCGCGCCGCCGCAACACCGCCCCCGTGGCCCATGCCTTCGTTTCTCATCGGTTGTTTGCGCCCGGCAAACGCCCTTTTCGCGCCTTGGCACGGGCCACGCTGAC
>JAHZJA010001030.1 GCA_022601155.1 Deltaproteobacteria bacterium
GCGGGCATCACCCAGGGTGCCGGCCCAACCCTCACGGCGGTGGTGACAACGGTAGCCAACCGCCGCCCCCGGTCGGGTCGCAGCCGGTCGGCTCGTACGTCGCTCAACCGCACACGCGTCCGATGTAGCCCGCCGGTTGTTCGTTCTGTGTTCACTCTGAGGTCTCTCGCCGTCTCGTCAGGTCGTCATGGACACGTGTGGTCATCTACGACTGGGCTCTACAGTCGTTTCACGCCAAACACCTCCAGGGGTGCGGGTGTTTGGGGTCGTGTCGACCGACGGGACGGCGGGGGGTCTGCTTCCCGTCGACGAAGAGGTCTCCTCGTGGACCACCGCATCCGGCGGCGTTGACCGGCTGTGGATGGTGAGCAGCACCGTCCAAGAGCAGCTGTTGTTCTCTGCGGTGCCCGTCGACCCGCCACCGCTGCGCGTCCCCGGTGCCTCGCGGCGCTCAGCGATGCGGCTTCGCATCTGTGCGTCGGACTCCGCAGGAAAGTCGGTCTACGAGATCGACCTTGGACAATCGCTCGAGCTGTACACCCGCTCATTGAACATCGACTTGCTGGCCCCGCCCGGCACGGTCACCGTGAGCGACGGACCGGTCGTCCCCCAGCAGGGCTTGGTGTTCCACGCCCAGGTTGGCCTACGGATGCTCGAGCTGGAGGTCAGTCGTGGCGCCCGCGAGGCATTTCGGACCGAGACCGTCTTCATTGCCGCGGGGCAGCCCGCCGTGCAGTTGGTTCCCGCCGGTGCCGTTCGGCTCCTGGCCTTCGCCGAGCCGCTGGCGGCCACGCCTGTGTGGCGGTGGCTCCGGGCCGAGCCGTCACCCGGCACTGCTATCCCGATCGGTCAGGTGACGTGGGACGCCGATGCACCCCGCTTCGAGACCGCCGTGCCCTCAGCAACGCACCTACGTATCGAGCCCGCGGCCACCGATCGAACCTTCACCCTCGTCTGGACCATCGCCCCGTGAGCCGCATGTATCAGGTCATCCTTCAGCTGTCGGAGCTGCCGGGCCAAGGCTTGCTCGAGGGCGTCCTCAACGTGCTCGCGGAGCACAACTGTCGCTGGTACCTGCGACAGTGGGCGACCTACCGCGACCCACCCGGTGATCCAACGCGGGCCGGCGTGCGCTGGCGCCCCGATGCGCCTGGCATGGAAGCGTTGTTCCAGGATGCGCCGATCGTGTTTCGGCGGCGATGGGCCTCGTGTGGACCGATCGCCGCGATCTCCGTTGGCTACGCGCGAGCCGTCGAGCGACTGCGAGGCATGTCGGCACCACGCAGCCGGGACCTCCACCGCGTGGTGCTGCTGCCCCAAGGGCGCGTACGGGGTGGGCGGCAGTGGCACGCGTACCACCTCGCCAACCATCAGCTCGTCGACCCCACGCGACACATGAGGCGGATATGAACAAAGAGCGCAACTGGGGACTGCTCGGATTGCTCGGCCTCGGAGGTCTGCTCGCCATCATGGGCATGGCGAGCTCGGACGATGACGACGAGTCGGGCGGGGCCACCCCGAGCAACGACCCTCCCGGCGGCGGAGACCCCGACGGCCCCGGTGGCACCGAGCCCGGTGGGCCCGACAAGCCAACGACTGCGTTGTCGTGGCCTCCACCCGGCACGCCCACACCCAAGCCGAGACCGCCCACGACCACTCCCGGCAAGAAGCCCCCAACGACCACGCTGGGCGACAACGACCCACCGCGCGTGCCACCTCCCAACGACGACGATGACCCGCCTCGGGTACCGCCGCCGCCACGCCAGGATCCTCCGTGGACCGAGCTGGTCGACCCCTACCCGCGCGGCAACACCTTCTACCAGGTCGTGGAGAACGACCGCTTTGGCGGTACGAGCCCGAAGTACTCCATCGCCTACCGGTATCTGCTCTCGGAGGCGTTCCTCGCCGCCCGAGAGATCGGCGGGCTCGACGAGAGCGAGGCGAGCACCTGGGCGGGCGCGGTCGCCAAGCAGGACAAGACCCGGCTCGCGGCGATCGATCTGTTCCAGTGCTCGGGCTGGAACGACGCCATGTACGGCGCCAATCCGGTCACCCAGTCTCACGCCAGCGGCCACGGACGATCGATCCTCCTTCGGCCCGTCCACGGTCCGACCGCGAGCCGGCTGGCGAACGAGGAGATGCCGTTTCGCAACGTCACGCTCGGCGGCAACCCAGCCGACGGCAACCACCGCGGATACGAGCTTCTGTGGATGCCCGGCATCGACCGGACCATCTTGTGGGAGTCGGGCGGCACCGTGCTGTCGACCTCGGGTGTCCTGTGGCCCGACGGGACGTCCATGGAGAACCCACCACCGTGGGTGATGGCATTGGGCATGGATGACACCTCGGGTGCGCTGGAGGGCGACTTCGGGTGTCCGGGCAGCGACGGAGAGTTGGAGGTGAGCTGATGGCCTGCGGAAGCACCTACGCGCATCTGCTGCGGACCGAAGACGGCAAGACGCCCGAGGACCCGTGGGATTGGTACCCGGGGCCGTTCGACTACGACGAGTGGTACGACGTGGCCCACTACGTCGGTCGAGAGGTATGGCGCCGCTGGGACTTCATCCTCGCGACCGAAGATCGGCTCGCGAAGAAGGCTGGGTCGGGTCCCAAGGCACCGTATCCCGAGCGCGACCAGCTGCTGTTTCTCGTCGAGGAGTTTGGGCGGGCCATCGAGAAGCTCGGTCATCCCGCCGTCGAGGCCATCACCCCCACCGAGGTGACCTGGCAGCCCATGGTCGACGCAGCGATTGCCGTCGGACGGGATGGTGTCTGTCTGCTCGAGCAGCTCGACGAGGCCGCCAAGTACTACGAGCAACCGCCGCTGCCCGATCGCGGCGCCCGGCATCCACCCAAGCGCGGCCAGTCGGGGGCATCGAGCGGGAGTACCAGCGGTGCGCTCGTGACGGGCGTGCTGCTCGTCGGTGGCGTCGTGTGGTGGCGGCACCGCAACAAACGGAGGCAACAGACGACATGAAGAAGCGAGGCGGATTGATCGCCGCAGTGGCGGCAGCAGTAGGCGTCGGGGTCATGGCGATGGCCGGGAAAGCCTCGGCTGGTGGTTCTGGCACGGGCACTGGCGGTGGCACGAGCACTGGCGGAGGATCCGGCGGCGGCGGCACGGGTAGTGGTGGAGGCTCCGGCGGCGGCGGGTCCGGTGGTGGCTCGGGCGACAACGACGACCCATGGACTCCGGGACCGGGCGGCAATGGCCGCATCTACGGTGGAGGTGGAGGCGAAGGCCCGCCCGACGACTTCGACTTCGCAGGGAACGGTCTGTGGATCTCGCCCGACTGCACCGTGGTTGCAGAAGGCGAGAAGTTTCGACCGGACGGCTTCGACTGGGTGGTCGCGATCGAGCCCCCGGACTGGCACGCGTACACGCCGGGCCAAGAAGTGCTTGCGGTGCAGAAGGTCGACACCGACAACTCCATCGCGGGGTTCGTCGACTGGGCCATGGGCAACGCAATCCCCGAGCCACCCGCCGCGTTCGAGGACTGGGTCGTGTCCCACTTCAAGGCCGTCAACCGGCCTCGGCCGTCCACCACCGCGGTCCGCATGGTGGCGGAGGTGGTCCGCCAAGTATCCGAGGCGTGCATCTACGTCCCCAACTTCGAGGAGTACTGGGGCGAGGGGATGCTTGCCTGGTCCGAGGACTTCTTCTTGTGGGTCGACCTGTACCTCCATGAGTTCTGGAGCGACGACATCGACTTCGACCCGGTCGTACGCGAGCCCGAGATGGACGACGGCCCGCCGATCCCCGACGTGGAGTGAGAAACGATGGTGGCGAGGTGGGTCCCGTGGACTGTGGCCGCAGGCGTCGGCGTCGGCATCCTGGCGCTGGCCGGTAGTGCCCGGGCGCAACCGGAGCGTCCAGGCGGCGGCATCATCGACCGGCGCGCCCACGCCGAGCTCACCGACAAAGCGGCTCGGAACACGCGGACGCGGCCAGTTGAAGACGTCTACGCCCTCGTACTGCACCAGATGGGCTTCTCGAGGGGCAGCGCCCCTTCGCGCTACGACCGGGTGACCGCGCACTACTTGGTGTTGCCGGACGGCGGCGTCTACCAGCTGCACGACCACGCAGCGCGACTGCCCGCGGCAAGCGGCCTCAACACGGGCTCGGTGTCCGTCGAGTTTGCGGGCAATCTGCCGAGTCGAGCGCGGAGCACCAACCCCTCGCACTTTTGGAGCCCAGACACGCACGGGATGAACCAGCTCACCCGGGCCCAGGTGGCTGGTGGTCGCATGCTCGTCGACACCCTGCACCGACAAGGCTGGCTGACGCACATCCTCGCCCACCGACAGGGCGGCCCCGGGCGAGGGCTCGACCCGGGCCCGGACATCTGGCGCGAGGTGGGCGCGTGGGCCGTGCAGCAGTATGGACTCGATTGGGGTGGACCCGAGTTCGCCGTCAGTGGTGGCTCACCCATTCCGGCGCACTGGTGGGGGAACGCAGCATGAGACTCGGCATCATCCTTGGTCTGGCCGCAGGAGCAGCCGTCTTGGCCGCATCGGGGAGCGCTCAGGCGGTTGCGTCTCCATCGTTGAATGCGGAGGCTGCCTGGCGGGTCGCTGCGGTTCGTGGGCTCGCAGCCGAAGCCGGCCTGCCCGACGCTTGGGGTGACTTCTTCGCCCTGGTGGCCTGGCGCGAGAGCAAGGGCAACCCCAACGCCGTCAATGATTCCGCATTGGAGGCCGGGCACGCAACGACGGCCTTCGAGCGCAACCGGGCCCGATACGCCGGCTGCGGTCATCCCGACAGCGCGTACACCTTCGGCTCGGCGGGTTGGTTCGGCATCTTGCCCGCCAACGGCTTGGTCCAGCTCGGCGAGGCGTTCGAGTGTCTTCCTCCAGATTCGATGTTCAATCCCCGTATTGCTCTGGCGATCGCCGTGGGTTTTGCTCGAGGGTTGATGAACTGGGACGGGTTTCGGCACGTACCGACGTGGCTCAACCTCCGCGCTATGTGGGGCCTACCGGCCAAGGGCGGTGACTCGCCGCGGCTTGCCGCGGTGCGCTCGCCCTTCAGCGAAGACGCGGCCGACGTGGGGCTACCTGCATCGTGGCTCGACCAGCGACCGCCACCGCTGCCAATGACCGGGGCTGAGGTTCTGCGCCGACTTCAGGTGGCGTGAAAGAAGGAGACCAACACGATGGGATCGAACGCATGGAAATGGGGAATCGGAGCCGCGGCGCTGCTCGGCGTGGGTGTGCTCGCGGTCGGCTCGGCCGCGGCCAGCACCAACGACAGCCCTGGCGGCGGCACGGGATCCGGCGGTACGGGCCCTGGGCTCTCCGGCACCGGGGTTCGGCACGGCATCAAGTACGACGGGTGCTCGCACTTCGAGCTCGCCGACGCCGACGCCGTCGAGGCATGGGCGCTCGACAACAAGCTGCGGTTCATCAAGTGGGCCACCAAGCTCGATGAAGTTCGGGCCAACCCGGAACCGCTCGTCCTCGACATCATGTCCGCGCTCTTCCCCGAGTGCCCCTGGCCTCCCGCTCCATCGACGACATTCACTCCCCAGCGGGTCTCCTGGGCCGAGACGATGACCCAAGTGCGCGAGGCCGCCAGTGACTTCGACCTCGCCGGGGGCAGCACGGGCTCGGGGAGCTCGAACGTCGAGCGCGAGTTCGGGCGGCTGTTTGCGCTCGCGCTGCGCGGCCAGTCTCTGGGAGCGCGACGGGGATGAGTACGGCCACCACCGACGAAGGCGTCGTCGGCCGGCTCCTGAACGGGATCGTCTTCGGTCTGGGCGCGACCGCGGCCGGGCTGGTGCTGCATCGCCTCTTCGGTCGGGAGCCCGAGGTCGTCGTGGTGCTCGCAAGCGATGACGACGACCACGATGCCAGCCGTGAAGAGGCCGACGCCTGATGTGGCTCGGGGCCACCATCGGAGCTACGGCGACCGTCGTCGGGTTGACGCTGGCGCGGGGCTCGGGCGTCGGGGTGGCGGCCGCCGCTGTTCGGCCTCGGTGTGGCGTATCGGTCGTGTTCTTCGAGCCGGACGGCCTCGAGGCGCGCATCATCGACGCCGCCACCGGCGGCCATGGCTTCTCGCATGTGGCTGTCGATGGATGCGAAGCCGACGAGGACGGGCGACCGCTGTACATCGACTGCCGGCCCGGGCTTGGGGTCGCCCGGTTACCCGCGGCCGACTACGGCGACCGGCCTCGCGTGCGCGTCTGGCTGCCGCGGTGTGAGGGACGCGAGCTCTACGGATGTATCCGCGGCCGGCTCGGCCAGCCCTACGATGCATTGGGTTTGGTCGTCCCCAAGTCGGGGCCCGTGGGCGGGATGATCTGCTCGCAGCTCGTCTACGAGTGCCTACCCGCGTCGCTTCGGGCTGCGGTGCCGGCTTGGCCGAAGGGGCGCCCGGTGGCGCCCAACGACATCGCCCGCGGGCTCGGAGCTCGACCGGGTGCGGGCGACATCACGATGGAAGGACGGACGACATGAGCAAATTGGTGTGGCTACTGGGAGCAGGTGCGGGCGCCGTCGTGCTCGCGAGCGCGACGCGCAGGGATGACGAGGGCGACGGCGGGGCGAGTTCAGCTGGCGGTGGCGAGGTAGACGACCAAGGCAAGCCGGTCGAGTCTCCACCTGCAGGGGGCGCGGAAGGAGGTGACACGCCAACAACAACCTGGCTGCCTACGCCCTACGAGACGTACGAGCGCGGGCCGTACACCATCGACCTCACCGGGTTGTCCACGGGGATTCGGTGGCGTGCCTTCGACACCACGAAGCGGCCGGCCCTCGAGAGCGAGCGTGACCCCGCCAAGCTCGGAGTGGGTGTGGAGCTCGACGACGACGAGGCGCGCGTCGCCGCCAACGCGTTCGTCGACGCTCTCGCCACTCTGCCCGTCGAGCCCTTCCCCGTGCCACCCAAGCCAACACCGATGCCCCCGGACGGGCCCGACGGAGGTGCTGGGCCGATGCCACCGGCGCCACCACCAGGTTTCGGGGAAGCCTCGGCATTTCCGCTAGCGACCAAGGCACCGCAGATGCAAGGGCACGGCCTCAACGTGTACGACGGCTGCACCCGCATCGAGGTCGACGACTTGGTCTCGTGGATCGCCTGGGCCGAGCCCTGGGTGCGCGAGCGTGTCGCGACCATGAGCGCCAAGGAGCTGGCCCTGGGCCTGCTACAGGAGACGTTTCCAGAGTGCTCGTGGGATCTCGCCGCGATCCGGGTGGGCAATGGGAGGTGGTTTGCGGACCGTCTCGCGGTCGTCGAGGCGGCGTACTTCGAGCCCGCGCGAAACGGGGTGGCGTGGGTGCAGGCGTCGCCGTGGGAGCCGCTGCCGCTCGAGCGAGCGGTGGCCGAGCTGCTCAACGTTCGCGCGCCGACCATCGGGCCACCGGAGTTTGCGTACCTCGGGTATCACGTCGAGCTTGAACAGGTTGGCGACCAGTGGATGTGGCGGGCATGGTGGCGAGGCAAGCATCAAACCGGTGCGGAGTTCAGCGGGGGACCGGTGGAAAGCTGGGAAGCGGCGGCGGTCCAGGTCAAGGCAGGGATTTCGGCACTCACAAGCTGAATCAAGTTCTACCGGTTGCACACTTCGGACGGTGCCTTGTCAGCGCGCAACCGCCCTCCGTGGCCGACTGGCGGTCCGGAAGCGTCTCCACCGGGCTCGCCCTCGGCCGAGAAACAACTGTTGCTGACCTGCGTGCCGGGAACATCTCGCGCGCCGGGTTATGGCGTCGTCGTCGTCCGTCTCGAGCGTATCGAGAAAACGGGTCAAGATATCGCTACTTGAGGATCCTCGATTCTCTTTTGCCATGAGCCAGCTTCGTGGCGGGCCTGGTCGCGACAAGGTCCTTCTTAGCGAGTCTGCGCGGTCGGTGGCCCAGCCGGCCGTCAAGCTGTTCTCTCGAACGTGACACGGCGGTGACAACTGTGGCTCCCGTCCCCGGGACGCCATGAGTCGGCGGCACGTTCGGGTCGTAGACCAGAGGCACCCTTGGGCACGCGGTCACCTCCACTAGCTAGGTGCCAATGGCCGAGTCGCACTACGCGCTGCTCCAAACCGTCGTCGACCGACTCGACCTCGCCCGCTACCGAGCGGGATCTGGCGTGGGGGCAACGACCAGCTCTCGTGGAGGGCACCACCCCTCACTCTCCCACTCCCTCGGCAAGGGGAAACCGGCGCCCCGATCTTGAGCCTGTTCCCGTTCGAACCGAATACGAGATCGGGTCCGCCCCCTCTCTCGGTCGCTACGTCGACTGGCCCGTCGGCCTGTGACCTGGGCGGCTCGGCGCCGGCATCGAATTCACGGCCAATGCTCCTTACCTTGCAGTCGCGGGATGGTGCACAGTCACCACAGATCCACAGGTTGGATGTTGTCGGTCAATCTGCCATGACGATCCGAGGATCGGGGCCGGAAGGCCTCCTGTGTGGCCAACGTCCCCCTCTGGGGCATCAATCCACAGTCGCCTGCGTGACCACCGAGCGCTAGGCCGCAGGTCGGTATACTCGCGAGCCTTGGGAGCGTGTCGGTTGGCCAGAGCCGAGAGATGTGGGCTCACGCCGGGTCCAGTGATTGAATGGCGTCTTCGCTTCTCTGCACTCGTTGCCACGGCCTGCAGGCTGCCGTTCATGGTACTCGCTCGTACGTGGCTGATGGAGTTGCTGTTGGGATGCCCGCCCCCCAATGCGAATCACTCGTTGCGGGGGACAAAACCTGCTCCCGCCGGACTGCTTGGTGACGCGAACGCGGCTCGTCGAAATCCAAGTGCCCTCGCCAACCATGTTGGCAACCGTTCCATACAACTGTTCAAGACAACTCTGGAATAAGTCGACACCATTATGGTACGGGCCGTCTCAACTGTCGTTGAATGTTGACTTGGATTGTCTAGCTACGCTCGCCTTCGTCCCCAGTCGCTACATGTCGAGTCGATCCGATGCCTGTCCCGCCCCACGGTCGCCAACCGTCGTCCTTCCAGTACGACTATTTCGTGATCCACGCTGGCGAGGATGCACTCGCCGCCCAGTTGCTTGCTAGGGCGCTTGGGCAGTCTTCCCCGGGTTGCAACGTCTTCATCTCGGGCCGATCCCTGGAACCCGGTACCCAGTGGATCGATCGCGTCGTCGCGGCCATGTCGCGCACACGCGTCTTCGTCATCCTCCTCTCGCCAGCTCTCGAGCGAGCTCACTACGCTCGCTCTGAGATCGCCGATGCCATCGAGTATGAGCGCAAAGACGAACGGGTACGCGTAGTTCCGGTGCAGCTGCGCAAAGTGTCGCCCTGCGCGGCCTATGGTCTTCGCTGCTACCAATGGCTTCGCCCGTCTGGTCTGGGGTCCATGGACAACGTCGCATGTTCGCTAGCTGGCCTGTTGCTGGTCCTGCACGGCCAACACGACCGTCGCCGGGATCCCGGCTCCCGAGCCGGCATTCCTCATCGACTTCACGAGAGTCGAAAGCGGGTGTTCGAGTCTGCATCTGGGGATTCGAGCTTCCAGACGCTACGCAAGTACCTTCATTTGAGGCGTCAGCTGAGGGAGGGAGGCCAGATCTGGCCCGGCTACCTCTTCGGAGAGCGCTTCCAAATCGAGCGTCACCTCGGGACCGGTGGTTTCTCGCAGGTCTTCCTCGCCCGGGATCGATCCAACGGCCATTGGGTTGCCGTCAAGGTCCTTCGCCCATCCTGTGCCCGGGACGCTTCATGCGTCGAGCGGTTCTACCGTGGCGCTCAACGCATGGCCTCGCTGAGCGAGCACACGCCACGAGTTCCCACCATCATTCAAGCTCCGAGATGTGAGGAAGGATATCACTACTTCGTGATGCAATACTTCGCTGGCGGCGATCTCTACCATGCTGTGCTGAGTGGCGTCCTACAGCCGGCGAAGATGCTGTCGATCATCGACCAAGTGGGCGAGACGCTGGAAGTCGCACACACCCAGTCGGCGAGACTCGTTCACCGTGACGTGAAACCGTCCAACATCCTGTTGGACGAGACGCAGCGACAGGCCTTCCTTACCGACTTCGACCTTGTACACGCGCAGGACACCACGGGTGGCACCCAAGCCGGAGCGATGGGGACCTTGGTCTACTCCGCGCCGGAGGTGCTCGATGACGCCACCACTGCTCGCGCTGCCTCCGATGTGTACTCATTGGCCATGACCGCAGCTTTCATCGTTAGCCGGGGTAACCTCCGAGCAGAGGTTCTGTGGGACACGAACCGAGTCATCCGAAGCCTGCGGTGCGGTAGGCGGGTGCACAACGTGCTGCTCCGGGCGCTTGAGAAGAAGCCGGAAGACCGATTCTCAAGCATCGAGGAGTTCCGTGCCGCACTGCGCGGTGCCTGCCAGATTCCCAACGCCCCAATATCCCGCTCGGGCACCCTCGAAGTGGTCTCCCCGGCTCCGCCCAGCCTGATGGCGCCCAGCCCCGGCCTTTCGATGATCCCGCAGCGGGACTGGGACCCGTTCGTGGCCGCCCGCTTGCTGGCCAAACCCAGCTGGATCGATCCGCTGAGAACATTCGAGGCAGGCAGCGCCTCGGAGCCCGTACACGAGCCAACCGCCAAACGACCGGGACCAGGTCCCGGGGTACCGATCGTCGCCGGACTCTTGGTGGCCGCGGCGATCATCGCCGCGTTCGCGTTAGCGCCTAACCTCCGGCTCGCTCAGCGCGGTTCCTCGTACCTCCCGCAGCAGTCCATTCACTCCGTGGATGAGGCCCAGCCGCCGCCCAAGAATCGACCGTCGGTGGCGGCAGAGCGTACGCCGCCCATCGTTGCCACCCAAAAGACCCCTGGGGCGAGCGGCCCAGTTGCAGCGGTCGAAGCACCTCGAGCGTCCTTGCATCGCGTCCTCCATCGGATCGCACCGAGTAGTCGTGCGCGCTGCAAGGTCGAGCCACCCCGCGCACGGCGCACGGTCAATCCGTTCGTGACCTACCCGCGTTGCGAGCTCTCCGTCGTCGACGACGGCTACCGGATCGTCAGCTGCATCGAGACCGAGTCGGACTGTCGCGCCGAAGACCATCGGATCTTCTATGAGAAACGGTACCCGGTTCGCCGCCTCGACCGGAAAAAGTGATCGTCGCCGATCAGCCGCCACCACGTCTCGCCCGCGCGGACGACATCAGCCTTGAGGGTGTTTGGTCGCGGCCTATCGTACACCGGCTTCAGATGCTGCGCCCGGGCCTCGATCTCACCCCAGAGCGTCTGGCCGTCGACCTTGAGAACCTGACGTACCAATATCGGCACAAACGGCCCTGTGAGAGGGGGGTGTCGATCAGTTCGAGCAAGCGTTCCGAGACGCTCTTCCGAACAGGAGGGTTCGGTTCATCGAAGATTGTTACAGCTACCACGAGAGGTCGGGGGAGGTGCACCGTAGAATACTCTGCGTCACCCCCCTCACTAACCCCTGGGCCCTAAAGGCTCGAGTTCGGAGCCGCGCCCCATCGAAACATCGCCGGCCATCCCGCTTAGCCACGTGGACATGTATGGCCTATTCTGTAACATCCACGATAGCTGAGATTGCTGCCTCATATGCCGCAGCCGGTTCAGCTTCGATACCCAGCTCGGTCGACAGCTCCTCAATGAGTTGGAGAAGCTCCGTCCGCCGGTCGCCGCGTTGTGAGGCCAGGCGCCGTAGTGGTCCGCTGAGTACGGACTGAGGCGTACCGGGGGCAAGCACCGGGTGCAGGGTTCGACCCGATCCCCAGCGGGCGCCAAGCTCCATTACAACGTAGACAGACCCAAGACTTGATCTGGATATTACGCCAATGAAGGACGGCGCGCCAAGAATCTCCTTCCTCAGCTGACGGTCGATCTCCACACCTCCAGGAAGACGAGAACCATCGGCCCCGAAACAACGAATAGCATCCGCCCGTAGGTGCAGTGCATTGCGTAACAACGCCCTGATGTTCTCCGCGAAGGCTTGGTCCTCGGCACAGTAGCTCATAAAGACCTTGATCTTCGTAGACGGTTCTCCTTCGTTGGATGGCGGTTCAAGCGACGCACCGCGGCCCGCATCATCACTCTGCGTGCCCAATAGTCCTGCTTGCCCGGCTTCATGCTCAAGCTCTGGTGGCAACGGAAAACCTTGCTGCTGCCACCAACGCACGATCGCCACGGGCTCAATGTACCGCGCCTTGACGTAGCTGAGGTTGACAACGTTGCTTCCGATCTCCTCATCGATCGCAAGCAGATTGTCTTCAATGTAGCGCGAGAGCAAGTCGAGCTGTACACGTGCATCCGGGCGGCGCTCGTACCAAGGTGAGAGCTTCGGCATCATGGCATCCCGAGAGCTCCAGAGCTTGCTATCGTTCGGATCCGGATCTTCACCCAAAAGCAGCGGGATGGCCTCCGTCGCAACCTTCCATCTTGGCAACGCCAGCCATTGAGCCACGGTGAACCGCCGCTGCTGTATTAGAAAAGGCGGCGGATCGCTATGGTGCTCGTGTTCGGCTACTCGCGAAGCCTCCTGCCCAGGGGCGCCGGTACCCACGAGCCGCCGACACCCGCCGACGACGCGGTCCTTCAGCTCACCAGAACGCGAAATGGCAACCTCCAGCTTGTGCTCGATCCTGGGAAGATGCGCAGGGCCAGCCTCCCGGAGCGTCTTGAGTCGTAGTGACACCATGAAAGCGTCGGCCACAAGTGTTCGCAGGGCACTCCCTGCTGGCTCATCGAGGTAGAAGGCATGCGCGTCTTCGGCTCTCTTCGCCCGCGCGACAGCGGTGGCTAGAGGCTCCAATTCCAACGAGCGGAGGTCACCTCCGGGCGTGGGCATCGCCGTATGCATCGAATCCACGAGCGCCACGCTAGCGGACACCATCTCATCCGCGGCGTGTTGCCTCCTGTCAAAACCATCGGTCGCGCTCATCGTGCGTCTTCCTTTGGTACCATGGGACCACCTGGGGTTGCTCGTCGCAAACCGCACCTCCAAAGGGAGGAAGCCCCGCTCGTCTGCTCTAGATTCGCCCCCGCCCCAGGTGCTTCGGTCCCGGCTCACATGAATTCGCGGACCCACATCCGGGCTCGTTCAGGGTGCCTAGAGTGGCGCCTGACAGAGCCGCTCAGTGGCTTCCGCTCCCGCCTAGCCTTCAGATCCAGTGGTCGCGAACCCATCGTCACGCGAAAAGCCGGGGCGATCTGCGGCGCAATCGAGCCCATGCGGACGAACTCGGGCGATGGGAGAGTGAGATCCTCGCAAAGAGCGGCTCCGGGACTCACCCCAGCCCACCAGCCAGATCATCGTTGACGCGAACGGAGAATGGCTCGAAGCCGTCGCTGCCAAAAGCCGCTCGGGGCGTGCGAGCCGTCAAGCTCCGCGCTCCGCTGCACCTGTTCCTGGCCGCGCTCGCCTACCCGCTCGCCTGGATCCAAGACAGGCCGAGGCCATCCGCAAAATCGGCGGCGGCGACTAGCCCCCGACCACGTCCCCGGCGCTCGGGTTCGACAGTATCTCGACGGCCCGCTCGCAGGCCTCGCCAGGACTGTCGCCGCTGAAAGACTCGGGGTCGCGCCCGGCGTTGTGCAACGCCAACACGCGGCCGGCGTGAGCCCCTGGACCACACGGTCACGGTCCACTGCTAGCCGGGCAGGGACGGACTCAACGAGACTTGCCCGCGTTGACACTCAAAATGACCGTCTTCATAGTGGATGCTACTCGGAAGACGTGCGCGACTACGACAACAAAGGACCCGGCCCAAAGGGCGAACAGCCAGAGGTTGGTTGACGGAGGTGTCGAGTGCGCCACTGCTGATGGGAAGATCAGAAACGCAAGGGAGAGGACTACGAGTGTTAGCGATGAAATGATGGCGCTAAACATATACTGAAGCAGACCATCCAGTCCGCCGGAGTCACGATACGCCTTAATGTAGCTGTTGTCCCCCAACCCGATGATGATGGCCTTAGCTGTAAGCACGAATCCGGCCATCGTCCCGCCTGCACCGATTGCGGCAGCGAACAACGTTGAAACCTCCGCTTTCCCGAGTCCAAAAGTGCCGGAGTAGCCGCTGAACAGAAATAGGATGCCGACCACGCCTCCGAGAACGAGGGGGTAGCTGTTCTGAAACAGTCTATTTTCGAGAAACAACATAGGGCTGCAGTGCCTTCTTCTTTTCGTCGTATGCTTCCCGCGCTGCCGCTTTTCTGGCTTCTCCGGAAATTCGCCTTAGCTCCGGATCCTCTGCCCGCCGCGCTGTATAGGTCATCAGGTCATTTATGAAGTCAACGGTCTCATGGTCATTTCTTCCCTTGACCTTGAGTTTTTTTACGCCCTGCATATTTGCAAGTTCCCTTACGGCCTCCACCACCGTCTGAGACAGAGAGGCGCTCCGGTCTCGGCCTACTGATAAA